>NZ_JAJSZC010000413.1:0-2968 GCF_036815105.1 Streptomyces sp. IBSBF 3136 | reverse complement strand
GGCGGGGGCCACGAAGGCGGGCATGGTGGGCATGGTGGCGGCTACCACGGAGGCGGGCCCGGTGGGCATGCTGGCGGTCACCACGGGAGGCACCTCGGGCACGAGGACGGGGGCGAACGCCCCGACGCCCCCTCCCGCCTGAAACTGGCCACAGCGGCCCACCCGCGGAGCGGGGGTATACGCGCGGCGGACCGCACGGCGCCCGGCAGCGCTCCGTCACCGGGTGTCGCGCGGGCGAGGGGCCTACCGTGGGAGATGGTCCCGGCGTCGGCCCCGCCGACCGGCCGGTAGTTCACGCCGGGGGTGGAAGGAGGCACGAGATGTCCGATGCGATACGGGACACCACGGCCCGGCGCGTACGACACTTCGTCGACGCCGGATATCCCGACGCCGGGCCCGTCGAGGCGGCGGTGGAGGGAGCCGTCTACCGACTCGGGGACGGAACGGTGGCCAAGGTGTGGGAGCGCCGACGGGGATCCGAACTGCGGAGGATGCAGCGTTTCTACACCGATGCCGCGGCGCACCTGCCGTTCGGCGCCCCGGAGATCCTCGCCGTCGAGGACATCGACGGTGTCCCGATGACCGTGGAGCGGGAGCTGACCGGCGAGCCCTTGGCGGGCAGGATCCGCACCGACGACCCGGACGAGGTGCTGCCCGAAGCGGTCGACTGCCTGGTCGGCGTGCTGCGCGCCCTCGCGGACGCCCATGACGTCGACGAGGTCAAGCACCTTCCTGTGCTGGACGAGGAACGCCCGCTGTGGGAGGGCCACACCACTTTCGGATCCGCCCTGGCGGACCTGGTGGACCGGCGGGTCAGCCGGTGCGCGGACCGGCTCTCCACGCATGTCCGCGACTTCGACGACACGCACGCCCGGCTGCTTGGGAAGCTGCGCTCGCTGCCCCGTACCGACGAGGCGGTCGTCCACGGTGACGTCTTCCCGGAAACCGTGCTGGTGGACGACGACCTGCGGCCGCTCGCCCTCGTGGACTACGGCTTCCTGTCCACGGGCGGGGACCCCCGGTTCGACGCCGCCGTGGCCGCGGCCATCTTCCCGGCGGGCACCGAGCACGCCCCGGAGATCACCCGGCAGCTCACCACGCGGTTCGCCGACGAGTTCGGCTACGCGGTCGACGACCTTCTGCTGTACCGGGCCGCCTATGCGATGGCCACGAGCGACGCCTTCGCGCCGGGCGGCGGTGACGAGCACTTCGCCTGGTGCGTCAGCGTGCTCGAGGACCCGGCCGTCGCCGAGTCCCTGCACCGGTGACGCACCGCGGGCAGCCGGGCAGCCGGGAAATTGACTGCTTGGAACCCCGACCTCCCGCTCGACCGTCCACCTGCTGCCTTCGTGGCCTCCTCGGGCGTCGTCGGCAGAGAGAACGGCCGCTCGACCCCCAGGGCCATGTGCCCCTGCTCGCGTCCGGACGCTCCCGGCCGCGGCCGCGTTCCAGCCGCCCGCCCGGTCGCCCGCGTTCCAGCCGCCCCGCCCGGTCACCCGTGACCGAGCCCGCACACCACCCGCCCCCGCTCGTCCGCTCCAGCGCGGACACTCGTTCGGAACAACGTCCGGCCGCGCGCCCGGGGCCGTCGCCGCCGCCTGCCGTGGGCGCCGGCCGCGTCCGGCGCGGCCGGATCGGGGGTGCCGCGGGGTTGCGTGCGGCGGGGCCGGATCGGGAGCCTGGACGAGGGACGAACCGGGGCGGATCCAGGAGGCGCAGTGACCGCAGCATCCCTGGGCGGGGACGACGCGACCCGTCGGCGCTTCCTGGGCCTGTGCGCCGCCGCCGGTCTGGGCGCGGCGGCGGCCGGCTGCACCCCCGCGCCGCCCGCGGCGGGCCGTCGCCGTGCGCAGTCCCACCTGCCGGAGGCCGAGCAGGACGCGCCGGGCACCGCCGACTGGCGGATACGCTCGGCGGGCCCGTCGGACGCCGTGACCGGCTACACCGACCGGGTGAGCGTGGCGCCGGGCGAGGAGTGCGGGCTGCACGTGTCGACCACCGCCGCGTCCTTCCGGGTGTCGGCCCTCCGCGTCGGCTGGTACGGCGGCAAACGGGCCCGGCTCGTCTGGGCCTCCCCCCGCATACCCGGCCGCGCCCAGCCGTCCCCGCGCGTGCTGTCCACGACCCGGACCGTGCGTGCCGACTGGCCCGTCACGCTGACTCTGGACACCACCGGCTGGCCGGAGGGCGCGTATCTGTTGCGGCTTGAGTCGGACGCCGGGCACCAGCGGCACGTCCCGCTCATCGTCCGGTCAGCCGAGGGTGCGGGCCGCACGGTGCTGCTGCACGCCCCCGCCACCTGGCAGGCCTACAACCGCTGGGGCGGCAGCAGTCTGTACGCGGGCTCCTCGGGCGCCTACGCCACCCGGTCGCTCGCGGTGAGCTTCGACCGTCCCTACGACGGCAACGGCGCGGAGAAGTTCCTCGTTTACGAGTGGGCGCTGGTGGTGCTGGCCGAACGGCTGCGCATCCCGCTCGCGTACACCACCGGACCGGACGTCCACCGGGACCCGTCGGTGCTGGGCGGGGCACGCGCCGTCGTCTGCCTGGGGCACGACGAGTACTGGACGCCCGAGCAGCGGGCCCATGTCACCCGCGCCCGGGACGCCGGGACGAACATCGCCTTCCTCGGCGCCAACACCTGCTTCCGCCGGGTGCGCCTGGAGGACGGGGAGCGGGCGGCCGGTCGTACGGTGGTCTGCTACAAGACGTCCTACCGCGCCGATCCGGTCTACGCGACCGACCCGGCGCGGGTGACCACCGACTACCGTGAGCCGCCCGCCGCGGACCCGGAGTCCTCGCTCACCGGCGTCCTCTACGAGGGCTATCCGGTCGACGCGCCGTATGTCGTGCGCGACGCCGGTCACTGGGTGTACGACGGCACCGGCGTCCGCGCCGGCGACGGCTTCGCCCACCTGGTGGGTGTCGAGTACGACCGGGTCACCCCGGGCTCCCCCACCCCCGGCCC
>NZ_JAJSZC010000412.1:0-2992 GCF_036815105.1 Streptomyces sp. IBSBF 3136 | reverse complement strand
GTGCGGGCGCGGCGGGCGCGGGGTGCGGGCCGGGCGGGCGGGCCGTCACCGGCCGTCGTAGCCCGCGGTCGGCATCGAAAGCCTGCGGTGCACCCGGGCCTTCATCTGGGCGTCGTACGACGGCTCGGCGCGCCCCACGGTCTCCACGCGCACCCCGCGGCGCGCGCACTCGGCGGTGAACTCCTCCACCGAGGACAGGGCGCGTGCCAGCACGCGTCTGCTGGGCGCGACGAACACGTCCACGCCGGACCGGACCCCGTCCCACAGGGCGCAGTGGTCGAACCGCAGGCCGCCGACGAGGAGTTCGCGTGCGACCACGTAGCCGTGCTCCGCCGCCCACCGGGCGCACATGGCGTGCTGGCTGCGGGAGTCCACGAGGAAGGGGTCGGCCTCCAGCTCCTCCAGGGGCGTCAGGCTCGCGATGGCGGTGACCCGCACCGGCGCGAGCCCGCCGCAGGCGCCCCGCAGTTGTCCCATGGCGTCCCCCTCACCTCCGGGTTTCGCCGCCGACCCTACTCCTGCACGTAGGCTTCGGGGAGTCGCGCGAAGGAGGCGAAGAAGGTGCCGGTGGAGATCACCTGGTGGGGTCACGCCACGTGCACGCTCCGGGATTCGAACACGCGAGTGATCACCGACCCCTTGTTCGCCCGCCGGCTGGCGCATCTGCGCCGCCGACGGGGTGCGGTACCGCCCGCCGAGGCCCATCGCGCGGACGTGGCGCTCGTCTCCCATCTGCACGCCGACCATCTGCACCTGCCGTCGCTGGCCGCGCTCGCCTCGGGCACGCGCCTGCTCGTGCCCCGGGGCGCACCACGGGCGGTACCCGGACTGCGCCGGCTGCGGCACCTCGGCGTCACCGAGGTCGCACCCGGGGACCGGGTGCGGGTCGGCGACCTGCTGGTGCGGGTGGTCCCCGCCCGGCACGACGGGCGCCGGCTGCCGGTGGGCCCGCACCGCTCCCCCGCCCTCGGGTACGTCGTCGAGGGCGAGGCGCGGACCTACTTCGCCGGAGACACCGGGCTGTTCGACACCATGGCGGACGAGGTCGGGCCGGTGGACGTGGCGCTGCTGCCGGTGGGCGGCTGGGGCCCGTACCTCGGCGAGGGGCACCTGGACGCGGGGCGGGCGGCCCGGGCGCTGGCCCTGCTGGCGCCGCGGATGGCGGTGCCCGTGCACTACGGGACGTACTGGCCGATCGGCATGGACGCGGTGCGCCCGCACGAGTTCCACACGCCGGGCGAGGAGTTCGTGCGCCTGGCCGCCGCCGCCGCGCCGCAGGTGGCCGTGCACCGGCTGGAGCACGGGGAGAGCGCGCGGCTGGAGGTCGCGCGGTGAGATGGCCGTCCTGCGCGGTGCCACTGGCCGGCACCGTGACGTCCACGGTGCCGCCGGAGGTCACCCAGCAGGCGCTCGGGTATCCGTCGCTGTTCCTGCTGGTGCTGATCGGCGCGTTGGTGCCGGTGGTGCCGACGGGTGCCCTGGTCAGCTCCGCCGCCGTGGTGGCGTTCCACCGGACGGCTCCGTTCTCGCTGGCGCTGCTGTTCGTGACCGCCTCGCTGGCGGCGTTCCTCGGGGACGCGGCGCTGTACTGGCTGGGACGGCGGGGGCTGCGGTCGAAGAACGGGTCGCGCTGGCTGGAGGCCATCCGCTCGCGGGCGCCGGAGGAACGGCTCGCGCAGGCGCAGGGGAAGCTGGCCGAGCACGGGGTCGCCGTGCTGGTGCTGTCCCGGCTGGTGCCGGCGGGGCGAATACCCGTGATGCTGGCGTGCCTGCTGGCCGAGTGGCCGCTGCGGCGGTTCTCGCGCGGCAACCTGCCGGCGTGCCTGGCGTGGGCGCTGACGTATCAGGTGATCGGGATCCTGGGGGGTTCGCTGTTCCCGGAGCCCTGGGAGGGTGTGGTGGCGGCGGTCGCGCTGACGCTGGGGATCAGCGCGGTGCCGAGTCTGGTGCGGCGGGTGCGGTAGCGCCGCCGGGTAGCGGCCGGGCGGGGCCGTCGGTGTCCGGGCCGAGCAGCCTCGACGCGCCGACCGGGAGGTCCCAGAGGTCCTCGCGCCGAAGTCCGGCCTTCTGCCAGGCCGACCTCACCCGGGTGAGCGGTTCCAGGACCGGCTCCGCCGACAGTACGAACGTGCCCCAGTGCATGGGAGCCATCCTTCTCGCACCGACGTCCAGGGTGGCCTGGACGGCCTCCTCCGGGTCGCAGTGGACGTCGCGGAGCCACCAGCGGGGGTCGTAGGCGCCGATGGGCATGAGGGCCAGGTCGATCCCCGGATAGCGGCGCCCGATGCGGGCGAACCAGTGGCCGTACCCGGTGTCGCCGGCGAAGTAGAGGCGCTGTCCGTCGGCGGCGGTCAGCACCCAGCCGCCCCAGAGGCTGTGGCAGGTGTCGGTGAGGGTGCGCTTGGACCAGTGGTGGGCGGGCACGAAGTCGAAGCGGACGCCGGACAGTTCGGCACCCTCCCACCAGTCCAGCTCGGTGACGCGGGTGAACCGGCGCCGCCGGAACCAGCCGCCGAGGCCGGCCGGCACGAACACCGGTGTCGCGCGCGGGAGTCGGCGCAGGGTGGGTGCGTCGAGGTGGTCGTAGTGGTTGTGGCTGATGACGACCGCGTCGACGGGCGGCAGGGCGTCCCAGGGCACGCCCACGGGGGTGATGCGGGCCGGGGTGCCGAGGATGCGGCGGGACCACACGGGGTCGGTGAGCACGGTCAGACCGCCCATCCGGACGATCCAGCTCGCGTGTCCCGCCCAGGTCACGGCGAGCGTGCCGGTGCCGGCGCGGGGCAGCGCGGCGGGTGCGCAGGGGAGCCTGGGAATGTCGGCGAGGCCCTCGGGACCGGGGCGCACCGCGCCCTCGCGGGCGAAGCGGGCGAGGGCCTTGAGGCCGGGCAGCGGCGCGGTGAGCCGGTCGTGGAACGTGCGCGGCCAGACCCGGTGTTCACCGAGCGGCCGGGGCTCGGCCAGCGGCGGGAACGGGGGCGCGAGGGCGGCG
>NZ_JAJSZC010000411.1:0-3006 GCF_036815105.1 Streptomyces sp. IBSBF 3136 | reverse complement strand
GGTACCGGCTGGTGGGCGGTTACCGGACCCGGCTGACCGGGCTGGCCAGGGGCGAGGCGGAGGCGCTGTTCCTGAGCGGGGTGCCTGGGGCGCTGCGGGAGATGGGGCTGGAGGACGCCGCCTCGGCGGCCCGGCTCAAGGTCGCCGCCGCCCTGCTGCCGTCGTTGCGGGACGCCCCGAACAGCGCCGCCCGGCGGTTCCACCTGGACGCGCCCGCCTGGTTCCGGGAGCCGCGGACGCCCGAGCTGCTGCCGGTAATCGCCGAGGCGGTCTGGGCGGACCGGCGGATCACCGCCGCCTACCGGCGCGGGGAGACCACCGTCGAGCGGGAGCTGGAGCCCTACGGGCTCGTACTGAAGGCGGGCGTCTGGTACCTGTGCGCGCGGGTGCCCGAGGGGGGTGCCTTCCGCACGTACCGCATGGACCGCTTCGGCGCCGTCGACGTCCAGGAGCGGCGCTTCGCCCGTGAGCCGGACTTCGACCTGCCCGGGCACTGGGCGGCGCAGGCCGAGCGGTTCGCGCGGTCGATCCTGCGCGCCGAGGCCGTCGTACGGCTCTCCCCGGCCGGGGTGCGCGGACTGCCGCGGGCGGTCGATCCGCTCTCCGCGCGGGAGGCGCTGGCCGGCGCGGGCGAGCCGGACGGGGCCGGGTGGGTCACGGTGACCCTGCCGGTGGAGTCGGAGGAGGTCGCGCACGACCAGCTGACGGCGCTCGGCCCCGAGGCCGAGGTGCTCGCGCCGCGGAGTCTGCGGGAGCGGTTCGCGCGGGACGCCGTGCGGCTCGCCGCGCTGTACGGGACATAACGATCCGCCGCACTCCACGTGCGCCCCACCGGCTCAGGCCCGATGCTGGTGGCGTGATGGACGAGACGGAGTTCTGGGAGCTGATCGACGCCACCCGCGAGGCCGCCGACGGCGATCCCGAGGAGCAGGCCGACCTGCTCGTGGACCGGCTGCTCCAGCTCGACCCGGAGATGGTCCTGGACTTCGCCCGTCACTTCGAGGCCCGGTACAACCGCGCCTACCGCTGGGACCTGTGGGGCGCCGCCTGGGTGCTGCTGGACGGGGCGAGCGACGACGCGTTCGACTACTTCCGGTGCTGGCTGATCGGCCAGGGCCGGGAGGTCTTCGAGGGCGGGCTGCACGCCCCCGACACCCTGGCCGACCTGCTCGGCGACTTCGACGAGGAGATCGACGGCGACGGCGAGGAGCTGGGCTACGCGGCGGACGAGGCGTACGAGCAGCTGACCGGCACCGTCGCCCCGGACCTGGGGATCGAGCCGGCGCCCGCGGAGCCGGAGGGCACACCGATCGACTTCGAGCGCGAGGCGGCCCTCGCCGAGCTGTACCCCAACCTGTGGGACCGGTTCAGGGGCTGACGGAGCCCCGGTGTGTCCCGCGCTGCGGGGCGTGCAGGGGCGGCGCCGCGTCGGCCCGGTAGAGCGCGGACGCCGTCGCCGCGGCCGGTCCGAGCACGACGGCCGCCACGCGCGGCGAAACTCGGCCTCGCCGGCATCGACCCGCGCGACCCACTCCACCGGTCACCGCCTCAGGGATCGGGGGTGCCCGCGGTGAAGGTGCCGAGGGCGGCGATGGCGGTGGTGCGGTGGTCGCAGCCCTGGGTGTGCACGAGCGGTCGGGCCGGCCGGCGGCAGACCCGTCGTGGACCGGTGCCACTGCCGGGCCCCCCGGGGCCGCTCGCGGTGTGCGCTCTGCCACCTGGCGGAACCATCGTCCCGGTGCGGGGCGTTTCAGGGGGTATACCCGAACGTGGCCGGTTCGCCGTCCGGGGTCGCTCACGCGCTCGCGTGACTGATCACCGGGCCCGTCCCGCCCGTATTAGGGGGTCCGAGAGAAAGGCGGCTCCGTGGACCTGCTCGACCTGGTGCTCGTGCTGGTGATCGTCGGCTACGCGGCCTCCGGTTACCGGCGTGGGCTGGTGGCCGGATGTGTGTCGCTGGCCGGGTTCGTGGGCGGTGCGGTCGTCGGTGTGTGGGCGCTGCCGTGGGTGACCGGTCTGGTGGCCCGCGGGTCGGCCGAGGCGACCGTGCTCGCGGTGCTGACGGTGCTGCTGCCGGGCATGGTGGGGCACGAGCTGGCGGGCCGGCTGGCGCTGCGGCTGCGCCGGGAGCTGGCCCGGGAGGGCCGGGGCCCGCTGCGGGTGGCGGACGGGATAGGGGGCGCGGCGGCCAACTCGGTGGCCGTGCTGATCGTGGCGTGGGTGGCGGCGAGTGTGCTGGGGGCGTCCTCGTCGCAGACGCTGACGACGGCGATCCGGGGTTCGGCGGTGCTGGGGGCGGTGCAGCAGACGATGCCGGAGACCACGCCGGTGTGGTTCTCGCGGGCCACCTCAGCGCTGACGGAGGCGGGTTTCCCGCAGGTCTTCAACCCGTTCGAGAACGAGTCGACGGCCCGGGTGGCGCGGCCGAGCGGCGACAGTGTCACGCCCGCCGCGACCGAGGCGGCCAGGCGGAGCACGGTGAAGATCGAGGGCGCCTCCGGCACCGAGGGCCGGGAGGGCAGCGGCTTCGTGTACACGCCACGGCACGTGATGACGAACGCGCACGTGGTGGCGGGCATCGACCGGCCGAGCGTGCGGGTGGGCGGCGTCGGTCCGGCGTACGCGGCCCGGGTGGTCCTCTTCGACCCGGACCGGGACGTGGCGGTGCTGTACGTGCCCGGGCTGCGCGCCCCGGTGCTGCCGTTCGACCGGGGCGCCGCGCACGGCGACTCGGCGGTGGTCGCGGGCTATCCGCAGGACGGGAGCCTGAACCTGCAGGCGGCGACGGTGGCGAACCGGATCCGGGCGACGGGCCGGAACATCTACGGCGACAGCACGGTCACCCGGGAGATCTACTCGATCCGCTCGACGGTGCTCCCGGGCAACTCCGGCGGCCCGCTGCTGACCACGGACGGCCGGGTGTTCGGCGTGGTCTTCGCCCGCTCCACCTCGGACACCGAGACGGGCTACGTCCTGACGGCGGGCGAGGTGGCGGGGGACGCCGGG
>NZ_JAJSZC010000410.1:0-3008 GCF_036815105.1 Streptomyces sp. IBSBF 3136 | reverse complement strand
GGGCGGGGGGCTGACCGGCAAGCTCGGTGAGCAGGCGGGTGCAGACGTCGCGGAGCTTGAGGTTGGTCTCCTGCGACAGCCGGCGCAACAGATCGAAAGCCTCCTGCTCCGTACACCTGTTCTGCTGCATGACGCTGCCGATGGCCTGGTCGATCACGCGGCGGGAGGCGAGCGCGCTCTGCAGCTCCCGGGTGAAGTCCTCGGTGTCCGACAGACGTTGGGCCAGCGCGATCCCGCCACCGGCCTGGGCGGCGATCAGTGCCAACGCGTGGCGCTCGCCCTCCGTGAAGGCGTTGGGGTCGGCCGCGTAGAAGTTCAGCGCGCCGACGCTACGGGCCTGCGCCGTAACCGGCAGGGACAAAGAGGAGCGGATACCCAGACCGGCCGCGAAACCGGGATAGGAGCCCCACCGGGTCTCCTCAAGAGTGTCCGGCACGTACACGATCTCACCGGTACGCAGCGCCCGCAGACACGGCCCGTCGTCCTGTCCGTACTGCTTCTCATCCAGCTTCTCCGCCACCGCCCCGGTACTCACCACCGTCAGCGGCCGATCCCGCTGACGCACCGTCACACCGCACCCCTCCGCTCTCGAAACCTTCATGGCATCCTCCACGAGATGCCGCAAGAACTCCCGCACCGAAGCGGTCTCCAACAGCCAGTCGATCATGTCCAGTGCGTGCTGATTGTGGTCCCGATCCACCGCCTGCCACCTCCCACAGCACGATCGTCAGCCGGACTGGTCCCGCAATCGCTGATACCCCGATCCCCCGCGCGTTTTGCCATCGACGGACCAGCCCCGGGTCAAGACAGGGCCACGAAGGCGCCATGCCCGCAGCCTGTGCGAGACAGCGCGCGCCCGCCCCGCGCCATGTTCCCTCCGTCTCCGCCCGACCCCGCCGCCGGAGTGATCACGGCAAGCGCCCTGGAACCCGAGGCGCCCCGAGGTAGCCCGGCCCGGCCCGAGACCTACCCGCACCACTGGGCACAGCCGCTCCGGATAGTCCGCTCGCCATCCGGCGCCCCTCCGGGGTGCGCACCGCCTACGCGAAATCGAGATCCGGCAGGTCGCCGCACAGATCGGCTGGGAGACCGACCGACGACGACGCTGCCCCCGCTGAAGGCGGAGCGCTGCGGACCTCAGGCGGCAGATCCTGTTTTGGGCCGGGCTCGGGCCTCAACCGTTGAGGGTCCGCATCAGCTCGGGGGCATACCGGTCGCCGGAGACGATTCCGCGTGGAGTGACCGCGTCTATGGCGGCCAGGTCCCGTTCGGTGATGGTGACGGTGGCGGCGGCGATGTTCTCCTCCAGGTAGCGGCGGCGCTTGGTTCCGGGGATGGCGACCGCGCCCTGGTGCAGGACCCAGGCGAGGGCCAGCTGGGAGGGTGTGACGTTCCGGTCGGCGGCGATGCGGCGGACCTCGTCGACCACGGCCAGGTTGCGTCCGAAGTTCTCGCCCTGGAAACGCGGATCGGTGCGGCGGTAGTCGTCGGCGGCGAAGTCGTCCAGGCTGGTGATCCCACCGGACAGGAAGCCGCGCCCGAGCGGCGAGTAGGCGACCAGACCGATCCCGAGCTCGTTCAGGGTGGCCATGACCCCGTTGTTCTCGATGGCGCGTTCGAAGAGCGAGTACTCGGTCTGGACCGCGGCGAGCGGGTGGACGGAGTGGGCGCGGCGGATGGTCTGGGGAGCGGCCTCGGACAGGCCGATATGGCGGACCTTGCCGGCGTCCACCAGCTCACCCATGGCGCCGACGGTCTCCTCGATCGGCACCTGCGGGTCGACTCGGTGCAGATAGTAGAGATCGACATAGTCGGTGTTCAGGTGGCGCAGGGAGCGGTCCAGGGAGCGGCGGATGTAGTCGGGGCGCCCGTTTTGGCCGACCAGTGTGCCGTCGTCGGTGAACTCGATGCCCGTCTTGGTGGCGACCACGACCTGTTCCCGTCGGCCGATGAGGGCCTTGGCGAGGAGCTGCTCGTTGATGAACGGACCGTAGCTCTCGGCGGTGTCGAGCAGGGTCACACCAAGATGCAGGGCGCGGTCGATGGTCGCGAGGGACTCGGCCATGTCGGTGCTGCCGTAGTAGGCGCTCATGCCCATGCAGCCGAGCCCCTGAGCGGAGACGGTCAGGCCCTGACTGCCGAGACTGCGGAGTTCCATCTGATCTTCCTTTGGTCGTGCCCATAGGCACATGTAACTAACCGGATAGATAGATAGTGCGCCAGGCGTCCGGAGAAGTCAATAACTGGATAGTTACTTGCTAGGGTGGTCACATGCCACGAGACTCCGTCGCGACCAAAGCCCGCTTGCTCGACGCGGCCTTTTCCGAGTTCGCCGCGTACGGCATCGCCGGCGCACGGGTGGACCGCATCGCCGAGGCGGCCCACGCGAACAAGCGACTGATCTACGTCTACTTCGGAAACAAGGAGCAGCTGTTCGACACGGTCATCGAACAGGCCTTCACCTTGGGTGCGGAGGCAGTGCCCTTCGACGCCGCGAACCTCCCCGAGTACGCAGGGAAGGTCTTCGACCACCTCATCGCCCGCCCCGAGCTGGTGCGCCTCCTCACCTGGAAGCAGCTGGAGCGCCCCGGCGCCACCGAGCTCGAGGCCTCCGCCTACCGCGTGAAGACGGAAGCCGTCGCGACCGCCCAGGATCAGGCGCTGATCGACGCGAAAGTCGATCCGACCGACCTCCTGGCGCTCGTACTCGCGCTGGCCCAAGCCTGGTTCACCGTGGCGGGCGGCATGGGCCCGACCGGCGGAAGCAACCCATGGTCGACGCAGCAACTGGCCCAGCATCGCGCCGCCGTCGTCCACGCCGTGCAGCGGATCATCACACCAGGCGGATAGAGCAGCCGCAGTCCGCTTCCTCGCAAACAGCATCGTGGCGCCGGACGCGGCCGTACCGAACGGCGCCAGTGCCTTCAGGGCTGATGTCGCGATTCCGTGCCGCGTCGGGGGGGGGGGGGGGGGGGGGGGGGGGGGGGGGGGGGGGGGGGGGGGGGGGG
>NZ_JAJSZC010000409.1:0-3064 GCF_036815105.1 Streptomyces sp. IBSBF 3136 | reverse complement strand
CCCCCCCCCCCCCCCCCCCCCCCCCCCCCCCCCCCCCCCCCCCCCCCCCCCCTCCGGCGTCTTTGATACCGGCTCTACGCCCCGTCGCGGCGCAGCGTCGGCTTCAGCTCCTTGAGCCGGCCGAGCAGGCCGTTGACGAACGAGGGCGAGTCGTCCGTGGAGAACTCCTTGGCCAACTGCACCATCTCGTCCAGCACGACGGCGTCCGGGGTCTCGTCCACCCAGATCAGCTCGTAGGCACCCAGACGCAGGATGTTGCGGTCGACGACCGGCATCCGGTCGAGCGTCCAGCCCACCGCATACTGGGCGATCAGCTCGTCGATGCGCCGCGCGTGCTCCGCGTAGCCCTCGACCAGCTGCATCGTGTACTCGCTCACCGGCGGCTGCCGGTCGTCGGTCCGGGAGAGCCGGATCCAGTCGGCGAGGACCGTCAGGACGTCGGCTCCACGCTGGTCGCCCTCGAAGAGGATCTGGAAGGCGCGCTTGCGGGCCGTGTTGCGGGCAGCCACGGTTAGCTGTTCACCCGGCCGAGGTAGTCGCTCGTGCGGGTGTCGACCTTGATCTTCTCACCGGTGGTGATGAAGAGCGGGACCTGGATCTGGTGGCCGGTCTCCAGGGTGGCGGGCTTGGTGCCACCGGTGGAGCGGTCTCCCTGGACGCCCGGCTCGGTCTCCTGGATGACCAGCTCGACGGCGGCGGGCAGCTCCACGAAGAGCACCTCGCCCTCGTGCTGGGCGACGGTCGCGGTGAAGCCCTCGATCAGGAAGTTGGCGGCGTCGCCGACGGCCTTGCGGTCGACCATCAGCTGGTCGTAGGTCTCCATGTCCATGAAGACGAAGTAGTCGCCGTCCATGTACGAGAACTGCATGTCGCGCTTGTCGACAGTGGCGGTCTCGACCTTGACACCGGCGTTGAAGGTCTTGTCGACGACCTTGCCGGAGAGCACGTTCTTGAGCTTGGTGCGCACGAAGGCCGGGCCCTTGCCGGGCTTGACGTGCTGGAACTCGACGACGGACCAGAGCTGGCCGCCTTCGAGCTTGAGCACCAGGCCGTTCTTGAGGTCGTTCGTGGAAGCCACGGTTGCGGAATCTCCTGGACTGACGTACGACCCCGGGGCATGCGCACAGCGCGAAGCTAGAGCGCGAGCAGCTCCTTGGTCGTGATGGTGAGTAGCTCGGGTCCGCCGTCCGCCTCGGGGCGTACGACGAGCGTGTCATCGATCCGGACACCGCCCCGGCCCGGGAGGTGGACCCCCGGTTCGACGGTGACCGGCACGCAGGCGTCCAGTTTACCCATGGCCGCGGGGGCCAACTGCGGGTCCTCGTCGATTTCGAGTCCGACACCGTGTCCGGTGAGCGGTGGCAGTGCCTCCGCATAGCCCGCGGAGTCCAGGACCTGCCGTGCCGCGCGGTCCACGTCGCGGAACGCGGCACCGGGCATCAGGGACTCGCGTCCGGCCCGCTGAGCGGCGAAGACGAGGTCGTACAGCTCGATCTGCCAGTCCGCGGGCGAGGTGCCGATGACGAAGGTGCGGCCGATCTCGCAGCGGTAGCCCCGGTAGGTGGCGCCCAGGCAGACGGAGAGGAAGTCGCCCTCCTCCACCCGGCGGTCGGTGGGACGGTGACCGGGGCGGCCGGAGTGCGGGCCGGTCGCGACGGACGTGGGGAAGGCGGGGCCGTCGGCGCCGTGGTCGACCAGGCGCCGCTCCAGCTCCAGCGCCAGGTGCCGTTCGGTTCGGCCGACCAGGATCGACTCCAACAGCTCACCGAGGGCCTGGTCGGCGATCTCGGCGCCGATGCGCAGGCAGGAGATCTCCTCCTCGTCCTTGACCACCCTGAGCTGCTCGACGGCGCCACCGAGGCCGGCCAGGCGCAGCCCGGGGGCGACGGAGGCCAGGGCCTTGTGGCGGCTGACCGTGAGGTGGTGTTCCTCGACGGCGAGCGAGTCGGCGCCCTGGGCCGCGGCCAGACCGGCCGCCGTGACCGCGGGGTCGCCTCCGGGCGAGGGCAGGACGTGCAGCCGCAAGGTCTCGTCCGGACGTCCTTCGTAGGGGCGGTCCTCGGGCGGGCCGGCGCACACCAGCAGGTCCTCGCGCCTGCCGAGCAGCAGGACGGAGTCCCGCGGGGCGGCGGCGGCGAGGTAGCGCACATTGGCGGGGCGGGAGATGAGGGCTGCCGCGGCGCCGGCCGCGTTGCAGCGCTCCCTCAGCCGGGATCGGCGGGTCGCGTACACCTCTGACATGAGATGAGCGTAGGAGTTCTGGGCGGTTTGTGCCGGTTGGGTGGGGCCGAGTGGGGTCCGGGGGCCGTGTCGCGACGCCCGGCCCGGGCCCGGTGGGTGGGGCCGGCCCCGCGGTCCCGGCACCGCCGGGACGGCCGCGGCGCCGCCCGGCCGCCGGCCCGCTACCAGGTCGGCGGGCTCGCGATGGCCCTCGCCAGGACCTCGTCCAGGATCCGCGCCGTGCCCGGGACGTCCAGCTGGGAGTTGTCGATGATCGGGAGGCCCGAGCCGTACCAGCCGGCCATGCGGCCGTGGATGCGGGCGACCTCCTCGTCGGTGAGCCTGCGGTTGCCGCTCCGCTCGGCGTTGCGCTCCAGGACGATGTCCAGGCCCGGGAGCAGGACGACCGGCAGCAGGCCGGGACCCACGTGCCGCTTCCAGCCGCCGAGGCCCACCACGGGCCGGTCGGGGAAGACGGCGTCGTCCAGGATGCAGGAGATCCCGTTGGCCAGGAAGTTCCGGGCGGCGAAGCCGCAGGTGCGGCGGGCGAGACGGTACTGGGCCTCGGAGTGGTCGTTCCACCCCGACTGAGGGTCGGCGAAGCCCGAGCGGACCCATTCGCGCACGTCGTCGAGGCTGATGTGGGCGGTGGGCGCCCGGCGGTGATCCGCCCAGTACTTGGCCACGCTCGTCTTGCCCGCGCCCGCCGGCCCGATCAGCAGTACGGCGAGGGTGGTGGCCGCCGGGTCCGGGGCGCTCGCCGTGGCCGGCGGGGCGAGGGGCATGGCGACGGGGCCGCCCGGCGGCAGCGGCACATGACCGGTGGTGTCGGGCGGCGGTGGGG
>NZ_JAJSZC010000408.1:0-3084 GCF_036815105.1 Streptomyces sp. IBSBF 3136 | reverse complement strand
GTGTAGGCGCGGGGGGCGGGGGCGGTGCGGGCGGTGCGCGCGGTCCGTGCGGTGGCCGCGGGCCGGCCGGACGCGTCGGCGGTCGGGGCGGACACGGAGGTCGCGGCGGCGGGCGGGGTGTCCTGGCCGCTTCCGCATCCGGCGGCGAGCGCGCCGCCGGCGACGAGCCCGGCACCCGCGCGCAGCACTTCGCGTCGGTTGGTCGTGGTCACCCGCACCATTTAAGGGGCGTCAGGTAAGAAAACCGCCGATTGCCCCGTTCTGGGGATATTTGCGGGTCGCGGTGGCGGGACCGGCGTCGGCGTGCGTGCCGGCGGTCGCGCCGCGGCGGTTGCTAGCGGTCGCCCACGCGCATCTCGAACCAGGTGGTCTTGCCCCGCGGTAAGAGGTCGACGCCCCAGCGGTCGGACAGCTTGTCCACCAGGAACAGGCCGCGGCCGCTCACGTCCATCTCCTGAACCGGCATCAGGCAGGGCAGCCCGCGGGAGGGATCGCGGACCTCGACGCGGATCCAGCCGCGGCGGCGGCGCATGCGGAGGCCGAAGACCCGGGCCCCGGTGTGCCGTACGGCGTTGCCGACGAGTTCGGAGACGAGCAAGACCGCGTCCTCGGTCATCTTCGGGGTCAGTCCCCACTGGCGCAGTACGACGACCTGGGTCAGCCGGCGCGCGGTCGCCGCGGATTCGGGTCGGGACGGCAGCGGGACCTCGGCCTCCGTCGGGTTGCCGAAGAGTTCGAGTGCCTTGAGCGCTCGTTCGTCCTCGACCGCGGGCGACCAGCGCGCCGCGGCCGCACGGCTGTGTCCCCGCGGCTGTTCGATGCCCTCCAGCCCCGCCATGCCCCCATGATGGCCGTCCGGAGCGGCCCGCGTGGCCGTTCCGGAGGAATACGCCCCCTGTGCGCCCGTGTCGCCCACCGGTAGATCGGCATATGCCGAAGGCATACCGGGGTCTGCGACAGCCCGGCTGACCTGCGGCGACGGCTCACTTTCGGGCAATCGACAGGCTCCCTCGACAAGGCAGGCTTAAGGGTGCGTTAAGGCTCCCATAAACCGCCCCATCGAGGGACCCGGATCAGACGACTCGTCAATTGCAAGGGCTTCCGGGGAGATTTCCGGATCGGTTCAGAGGAACTTGGCCTTGCCCGGGCCCTCCTCGACGAAGCTGCGCATGCCCCGCTCGCGGTCCTCGGTGGCGAACAGACCGGCGAACCAGTTCCGCTCGACGGCGAGGCCGGTGTCGATGTCGGTCTCCAGGCCGGTGTCGATGGACTCCTTCGCCGCGCGCAGCGCGATCGCCGGACCCTGGGCGAGCTTCGCGGCCCAGGCGTGCGCCTGCTCGTACACCTCGGCGGCCGGGACGACCCGGTCCACCAGGCCGATCGCGAGCGCCTCGTCGGCCTTGACCTGACGGCCGGTGAAGATCAGGTCCTTGGCCTTCGAGGGGCCGACCAGCCGGGACAGCCGCTGCGTGCCGCCGGCGCCCGGGATCAGCCCGAGCAGGATCTCGGGCTGGCCCAGCTTGGCGTTCTCGGCGGCGATGCGGTAGTCGGCGCACAGGGCGAGTTCGCAGCCACCGCCGAGCGCGTAGCCGGTGACGGCGGCGACGACGGGCTTGGGGATGCGGGCCACGGCGGTGAAGGAGTCCTGCAGGGCGCGGGCGCGCAGGACCATCGCGGTGTGGTCCATGGCCTGCATCTCCTTGATGTCCGCGCCCGCCGCGAACACCCGCTCCCCGCCGTAGATCACCACGGCGCGCACGTCCTCGCGGCGCGTGGCCTCCTCGGCGAGTTCCTTCAGCCGGTCCTGGGTGGCCACGTCCAGCGCGTTCATCGGCGGGCGGTCCAGGCGCAGCGTTCCGACGCCTTCGGCGACTTCGAGATTGACGGTCATGGGGAGCAGGTTAACGGGGACTAACGCGGGCGGGCCCGGTGCCGTTCCTCACAGCACCGGGCCCGCCCACCGCGCGGGTGTCACTTCTTCCAGTCGGCCCAGGACAGGTTCCAGCCGTTGAGCCCGTTGGCCGGGTCCACGGTGCGGTCGTGGGAGTGCTTGACGACCACCACGTCACCGACCATGGAGTGGTTGAAGAACCAGGCCGCCGGGACCTTCTTGTCGTAGCCGCCGCGCACGTCGCGCAGGCCGACACAACCGTGGCTGGCGTTGTAGTTGCCGAAGGCGCCGCCGCCCCAGTAGTTGCCGTGGATGAAGGTGCCGGAGTCGGTCAGGCGGATGGCGTGCGGCACGTCCTTGATGTCGTACTCGCCGCCGTAGCCGACGGTCTCGCCGTTCATGCGGGTCACGGCGAGCTTCTCGCTCATGACCATCTGGCCGTTCCAGGTGTCGTAGCCGGGCTTGCCGGTGGTGACCGGGATGGTCTTGACGACCTTGCCGTCCTGGGTGACCTTCATCGTGTGCTTCTTGGCGTCCACGATGGAGACCTGGTCGCGGCCGATGGTGAACCTGATGGTCTTGTGCTGCTTGCCGTAGACGCCGTCGCGGCCCTCGACGCCGTCGAGGTCGAGGTCGACGGTGACCTTCGTGCCTTCCTTCCAGTACTTCTCGGGGCGGAAGTCGAGGCGGTCGTTGCCGAACCAGTGGCCCTCGACGTCGACGGCCGGCTCGGTCTTGATGCGGACGGCCTTCTCGACGGCCGCCGGGCTGGTGATGCCCCGGGTGAAGCGGACGGAGAACGGCATGCCCACCCCGACGGTGGAGCCGTCCTCGGGGGTGAAGTAACCGACGAAGGTGTTCTTCGGGGTGAGGGTCGTGAAGGTGGAGTCCTCGGCGGCCTCGCGGCCCTCGGAGTCCTTGGCGACCGCGTGCACCGTGTACTTGGTGCCGCCGGCCAGGTGGGTCGACGGCGTCCAGGAGGCGCCGCCGCCGGTGATGCTGCCGTCGACCTCGGCGCCCTTGGCGTTCTTGACGGTGACCTGGGTCAGCTTGCCCTCGGCGACGCTCACCTTCAGGGCGCCGCTGGTGTCGACGCCCGTGGCACCGGACTTGGGCAGGATGCTGACGGCGGCCGTGGACTGCTTGCCCTGCTGCGTGCCGGTGCCCTTGTCCTTCCCGCCCCCGGACCCGGC
>NZ_JAJSZC010000407.1:0-3103 GCF_036815105.1 Streptomyces sp. IBSBF 3136 | reverse complement strand
AGTCACCCCCGCCGCCACCCGCGTCCCCGAACCCTGCCGCGCGGTCAGCCAGCCCTCCGCCACCAACTCCGCGTACGCGTCCGCGACGGTGTTACGGGCCACGCCCAGATCGGCGGCCAGCGAACGGTACGGCGGCAGCCTCGTCCCCGGCGCCAGCCGCCCGCCGCGCACGGCCTCCCGCAACGCGCGGATCAGCGCCGCCCGCCGCCCGCCCGGCCCCGACAGCTCCAGATGCAGATCGACACCGATCCGCTCAGCCGAATTGACCCACGATTCCACCACGGAAATGCACCCTACAACGGGTCTATCCAGCCCATAGGTTGAAGCACATGACGACGAACGCGATCACCGCGGACACCAGCGCAACGGCCACCGCGACCGGCACCGCCGGGACCACCGCCGCGGCCCAGGACACACGCACCCGCCTGGACTTCGGCAAGACGGCCCCCAAGGCATTCCGCGCCCTCATCGGCTTCGACGCCGCCGCACGCGAGGGCCTCGACCCGGCCCTCGTCGAACTGATCCAGATCCGCGCCTCCCACCTCAACCACTGCGCCTACTGCCTCCACATGCACACCGGCGACGCCCGCCGCGCGGGCGAGAGCGAGGACCGGCTGCACATGATCGCCGTCTGGCGCGAAGCCCGGCACTTCTTCACCCCCAAGGAGCAGGCGGCCCTCGCCCTCACCGAAGCGGTCACCCGGATAGCCGACGCCGGAGTCCCCGACGACGTCTACGCTCAGGCCGCGGCCCACTTCGACGAGACGGAACTGGCACACGTCCTCGCCCTGATCCTCACGATCAACACCTGGAACCGCGTGGCCCTCGCCACCGGCAAAGTGGCAGGCACGGACGAACGCCGCCGCTGACAGACCACCCCCACGCGCCCGGCACCACCCGGGCCGCCGCCCCGGGCCCCTCTCGCTACACGACCATCGGGCGGTCGAACGGCGAGATCGGTGCCGGCAGCTGCGAACCACCCGTCAGGAAGCGGTCCACCGCCGCCGCCACCGCCCGCCCCTCCGCGATCGCCCACACGATCAGCGACTGCCCACGCGCCGCGTCCCCGGCCGCGAACACACCGGGAACGTTCGTCGCGAAGTCGCCGTCCCGGGCGATCGTGCCGCGCGGCCGCATCTCCAGCCCCAACTGGTCGACCAGCCCGTCCTCCCGGTCCGGCCCCGAGAAACCGAGCGCCAGCAGCACCAGATCGGCGGGCAGCGTACGGTCCGTGCCCGCCACCGGCTGCCGCCGCTCGTCCACCTCCACCAGATGCAGCGACCGCACATGCCCACCGTCATCACCCGCGAACCGGAGCGTGGACGCCGCGAACAACCGCGCGTCCGCGTCCGCCGCCGGCGCCGTCCGCAGATCCCGCGCCTCCTCGTGCGCGGCGGACAACCGGTAGATCTTCGGATACGTCGGCCACGGCTCGCTGTCCTCGTCACGCTCACCACCCGGCTGCGCGTAGATGTCCAGCTGAGTCACCGACGCGGCCCCCTCACGCACCGCCGTCCCCAGACAGTCCGCCCCCGTGTCCCCACCACCCACGATCACCACGTGCCTACCGGCCGCCGACAGCGGCGACACCTCCAGATCCCCCTCGCACACCCGATTCGCCAGCGGCAGGTACTCCATCGCCTGATGGATCCCGGCCAGCTCCCGCCCCGGCACCGCCAGCTCCCGCCACGCCGTCGCCCCCGTCGCCAGCACCACCGCGTCATACCGTGCCCGCAGATCACCCGCGGGCACATCCCGCCCCACCGCCGTCGACGTACGGAACCTCGTGCCCTCCGCCCGCATCTGCTCGATCCGCCGCTCCAGATGGTGCTTCTCCATCTTGAAACCCGGGATGCCGTACCGCATCAGCCCCCCGATCCGGTCGTCCCGCTCGTACACCGCGACGGTGTGCCCCGCCCGCGTCAGCTGCTGCGCCGCCGCCAGCCCGGTCGGCCCCGACCCGATCACCGCGACGGTCTTCCCCGACAGCCGGTCCGGAGGCCGCGGCGGTGTGAAACCCTCCTCCCACGCCCGGTCGGCGATCGCACACTCGACATTCTTGATGGTCACGGCCGGCTGGTTGATCGCCAGCACACACCCCGCCTCACACGGCGCCGGACACAGCCGCCCGGTGAACTCCGGAAAGTTGTTCGTCGCGTGCAGCCGGTCGCTCGCCGCCCGCCAGTCCTCACGGGAGACCAGGTCGTTCCACTCCGGGATCAGATTGCCCAGCGGACAGGCCTGATGGCAGAACGGGATACCGCAGTCCATGCAGCGATCCGCCTGCTTGCTGATGATCGGCAGCAGCGCCCCCGGAACGTAGACCTCGGCCCAGTCCCGGACCCGTTCCTCGACGGGCCGCCGCGGCCACTCCTGGCGCGGCGTGTTCATGAACCCCTTGGGATCGGCCATGGTCGTCTTCCTCGCGTACGCGTACCGGGAGGCACTCGGTGTACGACGGGCCGTGCGTCATCGGGCGGCACCCCTCCGGCCACGATACGTCCCACCCGTAGCCCGCGCAGAGTGGCCGACAGCGCCTGCCTCCCCGGCCGGACTCAGGCCGGCGCCAGCACGTACAACAGCGCGGACCCGGCGGCGGCCACCGTGCGGACGTGGTTCCAGAACGTCCACTCGCGCACATACACCGGCCAGTACGCGGCCGCCTCCGAACTGCCCGGCACCAAGCCCGCCAGCCTCTCGTTACGGGGCACGTTCGCGACCGCGGTCGGCCAGAAGGACCCGAACAGGAACAGGACACTGCCCAGCAGCAACTCCACCTTCCCCGCCACCGGCCACACCACGACCGTCACCACCGCGACGATCACACACAGCACCGCCGAACCGATGAACAACAGCATGAAGGCCGGCCGCAACGCCGCCCTGTTGATCGCGTTCATGGCGGCCACCGCCTGCGCGGGCGGCAGAGCGGCCAGCCCCCGCATCACAAAGGTCGAGAAACCACAGAACACCCCGGCCACCAGCCCGGCCCCCAGCGCACCCAGCACCACCAGCACGAAGAACGGTCCGTCGATCACCACGCCCCCTCTCCCCACTCACCGGCCACCAGTCGCCCGGCGCCGGCACCCGCCCCTCCCCACCAGTC
>NZ_JAJSZC010000406.1:0-3144 GCF_036815105.1 Streptomyces sp. IBSBF 3136 | reverse complement strand
CCCCCCCCCCCCCCCCCCCCCCCCCCCCCCCCCCCCCCCCCCCCCCCCCCCCCCCCCCCCCCCCCCCCCCCCGGCGGTCGTGCGGCGGGAGCGATCAGCTCAGTCCGCTGTTGATGGCGCTCACCAGCTCACCGTTGCTGGTGTCACCGCTGAACTCCCAGAAGAACGCGCCGCCCAGACCCTGGTTCTTGGCCCAGGTCATCTTGGAGGCGATGGTGGCGGGGGTGTCGTACGACCACCAGTTGCTGCCGCAGTGCGCGTAGGCCGTGCCCGCGACCGTGCCGGTGGCCGGGCAGGACGCCTTGAGCACCTTGTAGTCCTCGATGCCCTGCTCGTAGGTGCCCGCGGCCGGGCCCGTGGCGGTGCCGCCGGGGGCGTCCTGGGTGACGCCGGTCCAGCCGCGGCCGTAGAAGCCGATGCCGATGAGCAGCTTGCTCGCGGGAACGCCGGCCGCCTTGTACTTGGCCATCGCGTCGGCGGTGGTGAAGCCGTCCTTCGGGATGCCGGAGTACGAGGTGAGCGGGGAGTGCGGGGCCGTGGGGCCCTTGGCGTCCCAGGCGCCGAAGAAGTCGTACGTCATCACGTTGTACCAGTCGACGTACTGGGAGGCGCCCGCGTAGTCCGCGGCCTCGATCTTGCCGCCGGCCGAGCCGTCGGCGGTGACCGCGGCGGTGACCAGGGCCTTGGAGCCGAACTTGGCGCGCAGCGCCGACATCACGTTCTTGAACGCGGCCGCACCGCTGGTGTCACACGACAGACCGCAGGCGTTCGGGTACTCCCAGTCGATGTCGATGCCGTCGAACACGTCGGCCCAGCGCGGGTCCTCGACCAGGTTGTAGCAGGACTGGGCGAAGGCGGTCGGGTTGGCCGCCGCCTGCGCGAAGCCGCCGGACCAGGTCCAGCCGCCGAAGGACCAGATGACCTTCAGGTTCGGGTACTTGGCCTTCAGCTCACGCAGCTGGTTGAAGTTGCCGCGCAGCGGCTGGTCCCAGGTGTCCGCCACGCCGCTGACCGACTGGTCGGCGGTGAACGCCTTGTCGTAGTCGGCGTAGGAGTCGCCGATGGCGCACTGGCCGTTGGTGACGTTGCCGAAGGCGTAGTTGATGTGCGTGATCTTCGCGGCGGAGCCGGACGTCACCAGGTTCTTGACGTTGTAGTTGCGGCCGTAGATGCCCCACTCGGTGAAGTAGCCGAGCTTGACCTTGTCACCGCCGGTGGGCGGGGGAGTGGTGCCGCCGCCGGTGGTGTGCACCTTGACCGCGCCGCTGACCGGGCCGGTCTGGTCGGCGGTGTCGCGGGCCTGCACGGTGTAGGAGTAGTCGGTGCCGGCGGTCAGACCGGAGTCCGTGTACGAGGTGGCGGTGACCGTCGCGACCTTGCTGCCGTCGCGCAGTACGTCGTAGTTCTTGACGCCCTTGTCGTCGGTGGCCGCGCCCCAGCTCAGCTTCACCGAGGTGTCGGTGATGCCGGAGGCGGTCGGGGTGCCGGGCGCGGAGGGGGCCGCGTCACCCGGGACCGTCGTCCCGTCGCAGCTGTCGCCGTTCAGCTTGCAGTTGGACGGGGAGCCGGGGCCCGCGCCGTTGAAGCCGAAGGAGACGGAGGCGCCGGGGGCGAGGGTGCCGTTGTAGGACTTGTTCTTGGCGGTCCAGTGGGTGCCGGAGTTCGTGACGTCCGCGTCCCACGCGGAGGTCACGGAGGTGCCGGAGGGGAAGTCCCACTCGACGGTCCAGGAGCTGATGCCGCTGGTACCGGTGTTCTTGATGGTCCACTGGCCGCCGAAGCCGGTTCCCCAGTCGCTGGTCTTGGCGAAGCTCGCGGTCGCGTTGGTCGCGGCCTGGGCGGGGCTCGCGAGACCGACCAGGCCGGCCAGGGGGAGCAACAGGGTCGCGAACCCTGCCGCGGCTCTGTGTCTGAAGCGCATGCTGCGCCTCCCTCTTCATCGGGGGTGTCAGGGGCATGACTGAGCCTTCACGCCCACGGTGCCGCGAGAATAGAAAGGTCTGGACCACAGGTCAATAGGTCTGGACCACTTCCCTGTTCGTCCGGCTTGTTCACCAACTCACCTGTCACCACCGCCCCTTGGGTGGCGCCCATAGCCGGGAGCCGTACCCTGACCGGGCGATGAGCCAGGGAGGGCACATGAGCGAGCCGACACGGCCCGGGACCGTGCTGGTCGTGGACGACGACGAGGCCATCCGGCGCTCGCTGGAACGCGGGCTCAGGCTCAGCGGCTTCACCGTCCGCACCGCCGACAGCGGCGCCGGGGCACTGGACGCCGTCCGGGACGCGTCCCCCGACGTCCTGGTGCTCGACGTGTCGATGCCCGGCATGAGCGGCATCGAGGTGTGCACCCGGCTCCGGGACGAGGGCCGGGACCTGCCCGTGCTGATGCTCTCCGCGCTCGACGAGAGCGCCGACCGCATCGCGGGACTCCAGGCGGGCGGCGACGACTACCTGGTCAAGCCGTTCGCCCTGCAGGAGCTGGTGCTGCGGCTGCGGGCACTGCTGCGGCGCCGCCCGCCCACCGGCCGGGAGGTGCTGCGCGTCGCCGCACTCGTGATCGACCCCGCCGCCCGCACCGCCGAGCGCGACGGGCGGCCGCTGGAGCTGACCCGCCGCGAGTTCGAACTGCTGGAGGTGCTCGCCCGCAACGCCGGACTCGTCCTCACCCGCGACCAGCTCCTGGAACGCGTATGGGGCTACGACTTCGACGTGCGCACCGACGCCGTCGACACCTTCGTCAGCTACCTGCGGCGCAAACTGGAGGCCGGCGGACACCCCCGGCTGATCCACACGGTGCGCGGCGTCGGCTTCGTCCTGCGGGAGACTCCGTGAGGCTGTCCACCAGGATCGGCCTCGCCGTCGGCTGCACCGTCCCGCTCCTGGTCCTGGCCTCCGGCTGGCTGCTGCTCCACCTCGTCGCCCGGGATCTGCGCGGTGCCGAGGACCAGCAGCTGCGCCGCCGGGCGACGGCCGTGGCACCCGACGCCCGGGCCCTGCTGCGGGCCGCCTCGAACGGCCGGCCCAAGGCGGCCGACACCCGCGAGCGGCAGCTCTACAGCGCCGCCCTCGACGTCGGCGTACGCGTCATCACTCCCGGAGCGACCTTCAGCGGCGGTCCCCAACCCGGCCCCGCCGTGCCCC
>NZ_JAJSZC010000405.1:0-3227 GCF_036815105.1 Streptomyces sp. IBSBF 3136 | reverse complement strand
GTCCACGCCGTCCACCCTGTCCACCCTGTCCGCCCTGTCCGCCCCGTCCGCCCCGTCCGCCCCGTCCGCCCCGTCCGCACGGCTACACGGTCGCCACCACGGCGTACCGCTCGTCGTCCACCGTCTTCCCCCACAGCACGGCGTCGCCGGACAGCCGCTCCACGCGCACCCGCCGGGCGACCGGCTCCAGAAGCCCGGTGAGCCGGGCTGCGGGTATGCCGACCGGGCTGAGGGTCCCCCAGACGCCCTCGACCAGCACGAACCGGCCCTCGGGGCGCAGCAGGGTGCGCCAGTGGCGCAGGACGCGCGCGGGCTCGGGCAGCGCCCAGAGCACGTGCCGCACCAGGACCACGTCGTACCGCCCCTCCTCCACCGGCGGGTCGGCGGCATCGCCGCGCAGGACCACCGCGTCCTGTCCGGCGAGCTTGGCGCGGGCCAGCGCGACCATGGCCGGAGAGCTGTCGACGGCGGTCACCCGGTGTCCCTGTCCGGCCGCCAGGAGCGACAGGCTGCCGGTGCCGCAGCCGAGGTCGAGGACGTCACAGGGGCGCGCGGGCAGCCAGGACCGCAACCGGGCGGCCCAGGCGGCCCGGACCTCGGGTGCGCGCAGGCCGTGGTCCGGCTCGTCGTCGAACGCGGCGGCCTCCGCGTCCCAGTCCAGGTCGGCACCCACCGCGACCGTCTGCTCACGTTCGTTCGTCATGCCCCCACAGTGACACCCGCCACTGACAGTCCCGACGTGACAGCCGACACTGACAGACCCGCGCCGATGAGGAACTCTCCCCGGAGGCGTCCACCTCCGTGACTACGCGGAACTCGGTAGGCACTGAAGGAGGCAGCGATGCGCCGTGTGACCGTGCAGAAGCCCCTGAAGAGGACGGACAGCCGCCGCGTCCGTGAAGAGGCGGAGGAGCGGCCGGCGGGGCGTCCGGAGGTGCGCAGGGACGTCGCACGCACCTGGTGGCCCGACGGCTGACCGGCGGCTGTGCAGAGCCTGATCTCGCCGAGACCCAGCGCACGCGCGTGCGCGTCGACGAAGCGCAGCAGCAGTCGCCCCACGCCCTGACCGTCGGTCACGTCCCGCACGGCCGGCACGTCGTCCGCGACGGCAGGGCGGATCCGCTCTGCGACGTCGTTCGTCACACCGGGAACGCTGTCTACCTGAGCGCAGCCTGAGCACGTCCTTAAGCCGACCATAAGGATCTCCGCCGTCCGCGCCGAGCGGACGATTTCGCGGCTTCCCGGGGCTAGCTTCTGATCACCCCACGGGATCCGTCCCCCAGTGAACCGCCCTTTTCGAGGAGTTCCGCATGCCCGCACACCGCGTGGCCGCGCACCGCGGGGCCGCCGCCGCGGCGGTCACCGGTCTCGCCCCGCTCGCGCTGACCGCCCTCGCGGCCGCGCCCGCGTCCGCGCACGGCTCGATGGGCGATCCGGTCAGCCGGGTGTCGCAGTGCTACGCGGAGGGCCCGGAGAGCCCCCGGTCGGCCGCCTGCAAGGCGGCGGTGGCGGCCGGCGGCACGCAGGCGCTGTACGACTGGAACGGCATCCGGATCGGCGACGCCGCCGGGCGGCACCGGGAGCTGATACCGGACGGCCGGCTGTGCAGCGCCGGCAACGAGGAGTTCAAGGGGCTCGACCTGGCCCGCTCCGACTGGCCGGCGACGAGCGTGCACAGCGGGTCGTACACGTTCAGGTACCGCGTGACCGCCCCGCACAAGGGCACCTTCAAGGTCTATCTGACCCAGCCGGGTTACTCCCCCGCCAAGCCGCCGGCCTGGTCCGACCTGGACCTGGCGCACCCGGTGGCGACGGCCACCGACCCGGCTGCCTCGGGTGGTTTCTACACCTTCTCGGGCACCCTTCCGGCGCGCACCGGCAGGCAGTTGCTGTACGCGGTCTGGCAGCGCTCGGACAGCCCGGAGGCGTTCTACTCCTGCTCGGACGTGGACTTCGGCGGCGGCGGGGCCGGTGGCGACGCCCCGGCGCCGAGCGCCTCCGTGCCCTCCGACGAGCAGATCGAGGACGGTGCCGGCAGGTCGACGGTCGAGCACCACGGGCACGGGGACGACGACGCGAGCACGTCCGCGCGGCCGTCCGTCACGAGGTCGGCGGCGGAGCCCGCGTCGAAGCCCGGCACGGAACCGGCCACCACGGCTGCCGCGGCCGGCTCCGCCAACCGGCCCGAGGCCGCCGGGACTTCACGGGACCTGGCCGAGACCGGGGCCTCGGCCGGGACCTCGTACGTCGCCGTCGGCGGTGCGGCGGCGCTGGCGCTCGGCTCGGCCGCGCTGTTCCTCTCGGTGCGGCGGCGGGCGGCGTCCGGCGGTCATCGCCGCTGAACCCCGCCCGGCAGCGTTCCGGGGCCCGTACGGCGGCTCAGGCCGGACGGGCCCCGGCGGCGGCTCAGCTGAAGGCCGAGGCGCAGCTGGTGGTGGTCGCGTGGGACGGGTCGAGCGCGTTGGCCACCTCGTGGAAGGCGATCCGGTCGAAGATGCCGATCGCCACGTGCTCGGACAGGTCGAGCGGGCACAGGTCCTGGAGCAGGACGTTGTGGACGTCCCCGCCGCTCAGGTACTGGCTGCGCCAGGGGGTGGCCACCTCGTCGTACTTGGTGGCGATGACCGTGTAGTGCACCCCGGGGACGGTGTCGCCGCCCGCGTTGAGCTTGGTCAGGAACGCGGAGCCGGTGATCTGGTCGGCGAGGCCGGGGGTGGTGGCCTTGATCAGGTCTCCGGCGCCGGGGAAGTACGGCAGCAGGTTGGTGAGGCCCGCGAGGTCGGTGCCGTGGTTGTCGGGGGCGAGGCCGACCAGGGAGTTCACCTTGGCGGCGCCGCCGAGGAACTTCAGGTAGTAGCGGGGCATCATGCCGCCCTGGGAGTGGCCGACCAGGTCGGCCTTGGCGGCTCCGGTGGCGGAGAGAACCTGGTCGACGAAGTCGGAGAGCTGCTGGGCCGACTTGTCGATGGGGCCGAGGCCGTGGAAGAGCGGGACGCCCGACAGCTGGCCGTAGTCGACGGAGTAGACGCAGTATCCGCGGGTCTTCAGATACGGGGCGAGGGACAGCCAGTTGTCGATGGAGTTGCCCAGGGTGCCGTGCACCAGGACGACCGGGCGGGGATGGGCGGCGGAGGGCTTGCAGGAGTAGTCGTTCCAGCCTCCGCCACTCTCGGCTGCGCTCGAGCGGGGGGACCCCGAGCTCGACGCGGTGGCGGTGGGGGTGGGGG
>NZ_JAJSZC010000404.1:0-3349 GCF_036815105.1 Streptomyces sp. IBSBF 3136 | reverse complement strand
TGTGTGCGCCGGGCGTGTTCCGGGGGCGCGCGGGCCGGCGGGCCGGAGGGTGAGGGGGAGAACGCCTTTTCGTACCTCCGCGGACCCTTGACAGTGCATGTACGCGCGTCAAATCTGGGCGCAAGTGTCGCTCGCCCCAGGGAGGCGAAGATGCCTGCAGCCCGGGAATCGCTGCTGGACGCCGCTTGCACGGCGCTCGCCCGGCGGCCGTGGTCGGCGGTGCGGATGGTCGACGTCGCGGCGGCGGCGGGGGTGTCCCGGCAGACGCTGTACAACGAGTTCGGGAGCAAGGAAGGGCTGGCGAGAGCGTTGGTGCGGCGGGAGGCCGACGGCTATCTCGCGGGGGTGGAGCGGGCGCTGGCCGCGCACACCGACCCGCGGGACCGGCTGACCGCGACCGCCGAGTGGATGGCGTCGGCCGCCCGGGACAACGCGCTGGTGCGGGCCATGCTCACCGGCTGCTGGAGCGAGCGCCTGCCCGCGCCGACCCTCTCCGCCGTGCCGTCCGCGTCCGCGGTGCCCGCGCAACGCCGGGCGGACGGGCCGCTGCCTACGCCCGGCGACTTCGTGCGGCTCGTGCGGGACCGGGCGGTGACCGTCCTGGGCGGAGCCGAGGCCGGGCAGGCGGACGGCTCCGAGCTGACCCGCTCCTGCGAACTGGTCGTACGGCTCGCGCTGTCCTGTGTGGCCGCGCCACCGGGGGCGGGCGGGATGGCCGCTCTGGTGCGCGGCGCGCTTCCCGGGCAACCGGTCTGAGGCCCGACTCGGCCTCGGAGGAGCGGAGTTGTCAGGCCCTCAGTGGGCGGAGCCCGACAGCTGCAGGCCGATCACACCGATGATCACGAGCGAGATCGACACGATCTTCAGGGTCGACACCAGATCACCGAGGAAGACCATGCCGTAGACCGCGGTGCCCGCGGCCCCGATCCCGGTCCACACGGCGTACGCGGGGCCGACGTCCAGTTTCTTCAGCGAGAGCGTCAGCAGACCGAAGCTGCCCAGCGCGAAGGAGGCGAAGGCGATCGTCGGCCACAGCCGGGTGAACCCGTGGGAGAGCTTGAGGCACACGGCGAAGCCCGTCTCCAGAAAGCCGGCGACGATGACCAGCAGCCACGGCATGTACGGTCCTCCCGTAGGTCCTGATCTCCGGCTCGGTGCGATTATGCACTTACCGGCAGCGGGCCCCGGCAAACAACGCGAAGCTCAGTCGCCTTCCCTGCGCTCCCGCGAGGCCAGCAGCCGGCGCAGGGAGTACAGCCGCGCCGGGTCCGCGTGCCCCTCCTCGACCCAGGCGTCCAGCGCGCAGTCCGGCTCGTCGTGACTGCACGCGCGCGGACAGCCCTCCGTGCCCGGCTCCAGGTCCGGGAAGGCGTTGATCACCCGGGACGGGTCGATGTGCGCCAGACCGAACGAGCGCACGCCCGGGGTGTCGACGACCCAGCCTTCCGCCGCGGTGAGCGGCAGCGCCAGCGCCGACGTCGTGGTGTGGCGGCCGCGGCCGGTCACCGCGTTCACATGTCCCGTGATCCGGCGGCGCTCCTCCGGCACCAGCGCGTTGACCAGCGTCGTCTTGCCCACGCCCGAGTGCCCCACGAAGGCGGTGATCTTGCCGTCCAGATGCTCGCGCACCCGGTCCGCCGCGTCGCCGTTCTCCAGCTCCTCGCGGCTGGTGACGACGTAGGGGATGTCGAGGTCGCCGTAGAGCTCCAGCAGCTTGTCCGGCGGGGCCAGGTCGGACTTGGTCATCACCAGCAGCGGCTCCAGGCCGCCGTCGAAGGCCGCGACCAGACAGCGGTCGATCAGGCGCGGGCGCGGCTCGGGGTCGGCGAGCGCGGTGACGATCGCGAGCTGGTCGGCGTTGGCGACGACGACCCGCTCGTAGGGATCGTCGTCGTCGGCGGTACGGCGCAGCAGCGAGGCGCGCTCCTCGATGCGCACGATCCGCGCGAGGGTGTCCTTCTTGCCGGTCAGATCACCGACGAGGGCCACCCGGTCGCCCACCACTGCCGCCTTGCGGCCCAGTTCGCGGGCCTTCATCGCCATGACCGTCCGGTCGCCGACCAGGCAGGTCAGCCGGCCGCGGTCGACGGTGAGGACCATGCCCTCCGCCGCGTCCTCGTGCTTGGGCCGGATGTGGGTCCGCGGCCGGTTGCCCTTGCGGTTGGGGCGGGCGCGGATGTCGTCCTCGTCGGTGTGTTTGCCGTAGCGGCGCATGATCCCAGTCCGCCCGTCAGTTCCCCAGCATCCCGGTCCACAGCTCGGGGAAGTCGGGCAAGGTCTTCGCCGTCGTCGCCACGTTCTCGATCCGCACACCCTCGACGGCCAGGCCGATGATCGCACCGGCGGTCGCCATGCGGTGGTCCTCGTAGGTGTGGAACACCCCGCCGTGCAGCGGGCGCGGCCGGATGTGCAGGCCGTCGGCCGTCTCGGTGACGTCACCGCCCAGCTCGTTGATCTCCTTGGTCAAGGCGGCCAGCCGGTCCGTCTCGTGCAGCCGCAGGTGCGCCACGCCCCGCAGGGTCGAGGGCGAGTCCGCGAGGGCGGCGACCGCCGCGACACCCGGGGTCAGCTCGCCGACGTCACCGAGGTCGACGTCGATGCCGTGGACGGCGCCCGAGCCGGTGAACACGAGCCCGAACTCGGTCAGTTCGCAGGAACCGCCCATCTCGGTGAAGATCTCCCGCAGCCGGTCACCCGGCTGGGTGGTGCGCTCCGGCCAGTCCGGGATCAGCACCTTGCCGCCCGTGACCAGGGCCGCCGCCAGGAACGGCTGGGCGTTCGACAGGTCGGGCTCGATCGTCAGGTCCCGGCCCAGCAGGGCGCCCGGAGTCACCCGCCACACGTTCGGCTCGCCGCCCGACTCCGGGGTGTCCACCTGGGCGCCGACCGCGCGCAGCATGTCCACGGTCATCCGGATGTGCGGCATCGAGGGCAGGGTCGCGCCGGTGTGCCGGACCTCCACGCCCTGGTTGAAGCGGGGGCCCGACAGCAGCAGCGCCGAGACGAACTGGGAGGACGAGGAGGCGTCGATCGAGACCGGTCCGCCGTCCAGCGCGCCGCCGCCGTGCACGGTCAGCGGCAGCGCGCCCCGGCCGTCGTCGTCGATCCGGGCGCCGAGCACGCGCAGCGCGTCGATCACGCCGTTCAGCGGGCGCTCGTACGACCGCGGGTCCCCGTCGAACCGGATGGGGCCGTCGGCCAGCGCGGCCACCGGTGGCAGGAAGCGCATCACCGTGCCGGCGTTGCCGACATCGACGGTGGCCGGGCCGTGCAGGCCCGTGGGCAGCACCCGCCAGGCCTCCCCGGAGCCGTCCGGGCCCACCCCCTCCTCGATCTCGACCACCATGGC
>NZ_JAJSZC010000403.1:0-5153 GCF_036815105.1 Streptomyces sp. IBSBF 3136 | reverse complement strand
CCCCCCCCCCCCCCCCCCCCCCCCCCCCCCCCCCCCCCCCCCCCCCGCCCCCCCCGCCCCCCCCCCCCCCCCCCCCCCCCCCCCCCCCCCCCCCCGCTTTTCGCGGCTGTCCGGTCAGGCCTTCGCCGGCCTGGCGCAGGCGCCCGCGGCGCACGCCGTGAGCCACTGGTCGAAGTCGGCGTCGTAGCGGGTGCCGATGCCGTCGTGGTAGACGGCGTAGCCGCCGCTGTAGTCACCGGCACGGAACCGGGCGAGCATGCGCTGGACGTCGTCGGGGTGCCGCTCGGCCATGTAGCGCACGGCGAGATAGCCCCACGGGTAGGTCCGGGTCACGTCGCTGTTGTCGTAGGTGTTCTCGAACAGGGTGCTCAGCCGGTACGTGTGCTTGCCGGCCTCCTGGATCGCCTGGTCGTCGGCGAAGCCCCGGTAGCCGTAGGAGACGTACTCGGCGACGCCCTCGATCCACCACACGTCCGGGACCGAGATCTGCCGGCCGAAGTCGCCCTGCATGTCGTCACGGCCGTCCAGGAAGTGCGTGTACTCGTGGTTGAGGTTCCAGATCCGGGCCACGAAGCCGTCGTCGTAGTCCTTCTGGTACATGATCGAGGTGGCCTGGTTGGCCGGGTCCGAGGGGTCGCCCTCCAGGGTCATGCCGCCGTTGTCGGTGCTGATGCCGAAGATCGCGCCCGCGTACGTCTGGTAGTCGGCCCGGCTCGCGAAGACGACCAGCCGGAGGGTCGAGACGTACTGGCCGGGCACCGGCCCGCCGGCCTTCACCAGTGAGCGGAAGTAGGCGTCCTGGCCGAGGACACTGCCGCAGGCGGCGTCGAGGTCGGCGGCGGTCAGGGACTGCGCGCGGACGCTGACGTTCGCGTCACAGCGGTGGACGGTGGGCAGGACGGCCTCGGTCAGCTTGCCCGGCAAGTCGCAGACGCCGTAGTAGGAGCAGTTCGCACCGTCGTAGTAGTTCGCCTGGGTCGCCACGGCCACCCACAGCCCGGCCGTCGGGCCGGTCATGGCGGTCGCGCCGAGCAGGTCCTTCGTCAACGGCTGTGCGGTGTCGCGCAGTTCAGGGTGCTCGACGTAACGGGCCACGTTCATGCCCGCGTTGGAGTCGAGGAACGCCAGACTCGTGCCGAGCTGGTCGGTGTTGGCCAGCGCGAAGTCGTACAGGGTGTCGATGATGCGCGGGTCGGCCGCCACCGCCCGGACATACTCGGGGTTCCAGTTGCCGCGCCACAGGGGCGTGTAGACGTCGTTGACGGCCCTGACCATGCTGTCGACCGCGTCGTAGGAGCTGTCGTAGGCGTTCAGAAGCCGCCGGTAGACGTACAGGTAGCGGCCCTGCTGGTCGGCACTGTCGGTGAGGACGACCGCCTCGCCGAGTATGTCGCCGTTGACCGCGCTGACGTCGCGCGAGTGCGACCGGGCGAAGAAGGTGTCCAGGCCGGCCGTGACGGCGGAGGTCAGCCTGGAGGTGTACGGGCCCACGTCACCGGCGTGGTTGAACTGGACGTAGTAGCCGGCGCGCAGGAACAGCACCAGCTGTTCCAGGCCGCCGGAGCCGTCCCCGCGGTACTTCCCTGCCGTGCTCGTGAAGGCATTCGCCACGGTGACCATCTGGGCCTGCCGGAAGACGTCGTGGGCGTCCGGGCCGGTGACCGCGAACAGGGTGTTCACGCAGTCCGGGGTGGACGCCTTCACGAACGCCACGAGGGCGCTTGCGGTCCGGGTGCCGAAGTCGGCCGGTGTACAGGACGCCGCCTTCGCCGCGCCGCGTGGAGCGCTTTCCATGCTGCGCGTGAACGATGGTGCCTGCGGCGGGATTTGAGCGGGGCTGAGCTTGCTCGCCGGGGCCGCGGGACGCTCGGTGGCCCCGGTGGCCGGACCGGCGGGCGGCGGGGCGGGGGTGTGCTTCCCGGCCGTGCGGGCGGTGGTGCCGGTGTGCTGCTGGGGCGAGGCCAGGGCCGGGGTCGAGAGCAGGCCCGCCACAGTGACGCAGACGGCGGCGGCGCCGGCCATGCGTCTGGGCAGCGCGAAGCGATAGCGCATCTGGGGTTCCTCCACGAAAAGACGCGCCTCTGTGGGGTGTTGAGGCGTGAGTGGCACTGTCCCAGCGGGTCGACCGCGACAACAATGGCGTGTGACATAGCACATGACACTGTTCGCTCATAACATCGCGGCCCGCCCGGGCCGACCGGGGCTCAGGCCCCGGCGATGCTCCAGGTGCGCGACGCCCAGCTCCTCAGGTGCGGGGCCTGGGCGACGAGATCGCGGTAGGCGGCCAGCGCCGACTGGACGAGTGTGTCGGCCACGTCCTCGGTGACGGTGCCGGGCCGCCAGGCCAGCACATAGCGGCACCACAGCGGCGAGCCGGCCAGCGGCTTGACCGCGACGTGCGGGATGGGGCGCAGCGTCGGCTGCACCAGGGAGACGCCGAGACCGTCGGCGATCATGCTCTGCAGCTGGCTCTGGTCGCCCAGGAACTCGTGCACGGCGGCCGGCCGGAACCCGGCGGCGGCGCAGGCGTCGTAGAACACCCCGGGCCAGCCGGCGCCGTCGTCCGGGGTCACGAACCAGTCGTCCTCGGCCAGGTCGGCGAGCTGCACCTGGGCGCACTGGCGCAGCCGATGGCGGGCGGGCAGGGCCACGAACGTCGGCTCGGTGACGATCCCCCGGTGCCGCACGGCGGCCGAGTGCCGCAACTCCATGCCCGGGTAGTCGGCGGCTATCGCGGCGTCCACGGTGCCCTCCTCCAGCAGCTCGACGATCCGCGAGGAGGCGTAGACGCTGGTCAGGGTGAGGGAGAGGTCGGGCAGCCGGCTGCGGACACGGGACACCGTGCCCGAGAGCACGGGCGAGTTGGTCGAGGCCACCCGCAGGGTCCGGCGGGGCGTGGCGGCGGGTCTGCGGTGGCCGATGGCGTCGGCGCGGGCTAGCACGTCCCGAGCCTGGGCGACGACCTCGGCGCCGTACCGGGTGGGCCGCACTCCGCTCGCGCCGCGCTCGAAGAGCGGCTCGCCCAGATGGCGCTCGATGCGCCTGAGCTGGGTGCTGACCGCGGGCTGTGAGTACCCGAGGTGGGTGGCGGCGCGTCCGACGCTGCCCGCGTCGGCGATCGCGCACAGCACCCGCAGGTGCCGCAGCTCCAGCTCCATCGCTCCACTCCCCGTTCCGTCCCACGACCGGCACCCGGAGATTGTCCGTCACCCGGGAAACCGGTGCTCACGCCCCCCGCCGGTCGGGCTCGGGGCCGGCGGACGGAAGCGTTCCACCGTGCCGTCGCGGGCACAAGGCGCACGGGCCGGCCGGGGGGGGGGGGGGGGGGGGGGGGGGGGGGGGGGGGGGGGGGGGGGGGGGGGGGGGGGGGGGGGGGGGGGGGNCTCTGGTCGCCCAGGAACTCGTGCACGGCGGCCGGCCGGAACCCGGCGGCGGCGCCCGGCGCGGAGGCGGGGACGGACCGGCGGCGCGGACGCCTCACACGAGGTGGGCGAAGACCACCAGGTTGTCGGTGTAGTCCTTCACCGAGTGGTCGTAGTCCCCCGCGCAGGTGATCAGGCGGACCTCGGGGCGGTCGGCGTCGGCGTACACGCGCTCGCTCGGGAAGTCGTCCTTGGCGAACGTCTCCGTGTCGTCCACCTCGAAGTTCGCGGTCCGCCCGTCGGCCCGGTCGACGGAGAACCGGTCCCCGGGTTCGAGCCGGTCGAGGTTGGCGAAGACGGCGGCCGAGGTCACCGTGTCGACGTGCCCGGCGATGATCGAGGTGCCGGTCTCGCCGGGCGTGGCGCCCTTGGCGTACCAGCCGACCAGATTGGTGTTCTCCGCGGGCGGCGGTTCGAGCTGGCCCGTGGGGCCGAGGGACAGGGCGGCGAACGGCGCGTCCACCGAGATCTTCGGGATGAGGAGCCTGATCGGCACGGAGTGCGGCAGCGCGTCGTCGGCCTCGGTGGGCCGTGCGTCGGACCGTACGGAGCTGGTCGGGCCGGAGGCGCGGGGTGCGGCCGGGATCTCCTGTGACCCGTGGTGGCCGCCGAAGAGGCTGACGCCGAGGAAGACGATCGCCACGCCCCACAGGGTCAGCCGGCCGCCGCGGCCGGACTGCCGCTCGTCCCGCGCCGGTTCGTCGGGGGGTGGGGAGGGGGGAGCTGCTGCCATTCGGACACCACCTCATTCGGCACGGCAGCACGGGGTTCGGGCTCGCGGGGTGCGGGCCGCCGGCACGGTGCGCGCCGGCGGCGTCCGCGGTCCCCGCAGAGGCGGGTGAGCGGTCAGGACGCCGGCGCGACGGCCTTCTTGCGGCGCAGCGCGTACAGGCCCGTGGCGCCTACGGCGAGCACGGCCAGGCCGCCCGCGGTGACACCGGACTGGGCGAGGCCGCCGCCGCCGGTGTGCATGCCGCCGTGGGGCTTCTCGTGGTCGTCGCCGCCGCCCCAGTCGTCCTTGCCACCACCGCTGTCCCGGCCGCCGCCGTCGCGGCCGCCACCGCTCTCCTTACCGCCGCCGTCGCGGCCGCCACCGCTCTCCTTGCCGCCGCCGCTCTCCTTGCCACCGCCGTCCCGGCCGCCGCCGCTCTCCTTGCCACCGCCCTGGTCCTTGTCGCGGTAGGTGTCGGGGTCGAACCTGCTGTCGTCGCCGCCCGACCCCCAGTCGTCGCCACGGACGGCCGCGAGGGCGCCGCCGCCCGTGTGCATCCCGCCGCGCGGCTCGTCGTGTCCGCCGCCCTTGCCGCGCTCCGTGCTGTAGTCGTTGTCGTGGTCCTTGCCGGAGCCCTTGCCCCGGTCGTTGTCGGAGCCCTTGCCCCGGCCGGAATCGCTGTCGTGGTCGCTGCTGTACGAGGAGTCGTCGCGGCCCCAGTCGTCCCCGGCCGGTACGGCGAACGCGGCCCCGGGCACTGAGAAGGAGAGGGCGGCGGTTGCGGCCGCCGTGGCGAGGATGATGCGGGCAGAACGCATGTCGAGGTCCTTCCGACGCGGCCGGGCAGCGGATTCGGCATCAGCTGAATGGACCCGGCCTCGACATGAACCACCGTCAGTCAGGCCGTGGCGGCGCACCATCCGGGCCGCCCAGCCGGGTCATCACGCCACCCGTCTGTCCCAGCGACACGCCGGTGCACCCCCCGTCCGGGCCAGTCCCCTTCACCCCGACGGCACCCC
>NZ_JAJSZC010000402.1:0-3415 GCF_036815105.1 Streptomyces sp. IBSBF 3136 | reverse complement strand
ACCACGGGCCCCGCGCCCGCCACGGGCTCGACGCACCCGGCGGGTCCCGCGCCCGCCGCCGGCCAGGCAAACCCCGCGGCCCCCGCGCCCGCCGTGGCCACCGCGCCCGCCGTGGCCACCGTGGCCACCGTGCCCGCGATCCGCGTCCCGGCCGGTGACCGGCTCCTCGCCTCCGCCCCCCTGCTGCGCGGCGCCGCCGAGCTGGCCGCCGAGACGGGGGCGCGGCAGACCTTCGAGTTCCTGCTGGGCCGGCACCTGGACGCGAACCCGCGCCAGTACACGCTCACCCCGGCCGAGCTGGCCCGGCTGATGGCCGACCTCGCCGGACCCGCCCGCACCGTCCTGGACCCGGCCTGCGGCACCGGCGCCCTGCTGCGCGCCGTGGACCCGCGCCCCGGCCAGGAGCTGTACGCCCAGGACAGCTCCGCCGACCTCGCCGCACTGACCGCGCTGCGCCTCGCGCTGCGGTCCCGGGCCACCGTCCGCGCCGCCGCCGGCGACACCCTGCGCGGCGACGCCCACCCCGGGCTGCGCGCCGACGCCGTCCTGTGCCATCCGCCGTTCAACGAGCGCAACTGGGGCCACGACGAGCTGGCCTACGACCCGCGCTGGGAGTACGGCTTCCCCGCGCGCACCGAGTCCGAGCTGGCCTGGGTCCAGCACGCGCTGGCGCGCCTGGCCGACGACGGCACCGCCGTGCTGCTCATGCCGCCGGCCGCCGCCTCCCGCCGGTCCGGGCGCCGCATCCGCGCCGACCTGCTGCGCCGGGGCGCGCTGCGGGCCGTCTTCGCGCTGCCGGTGGGCGCGGCACCGCCGTACAACATCCCGCTCCACCTGTGGGTGCTGCGCAGGCCGGGCCGGACACCCGCGGCGCCCGAGGTGCTGCTCGCCGACACCGGGCGGTTCGCGGGCGAGGCGCGCGGCGGCCCGGACTGGCAGGCGGTGCGGGACGCCGTCCTGGACACCTGGCGCGCCTTCGCGCGCGGGGGGCGGTCGGCGGAACGGCCGGGACTGGCGCGTTCCGTGCCGGTCATCCAACTGCTCGACGACGACGTGGACCTCGCGCCCGCCCGGCACCTGCCGCCGTCCACGCCGGCCGACGGCGTGGAGCAGCTCACGGCGGTGCGCGAACGCCTGGGCGCGACCCTGCGGCTGACCGCCGACCTCACCCCGCCGCCCGCCGAACCGGTGCCGCCCGCGCGCCGGCCGCTCACCACCGTCGGCGAACTCGCGCGCGGCGGCGCGCTGGTGCTGCGCACCGGCGGGACCGGCGGCCACACGCGCGTGCCCGTGCTCACCGACCACGACGTGCTCGCCGGAACGGCACCCTCGGGGTCGCTTCCGGAGAGCGACGAGGAGGCCGTGCTGACCGAGCCGGGCGACGTCGTCCTGCCGGTGCTCGGCGGCGGCTCGGTGGCGCGCGTGATCGACGGGGCGACCGGGGGCGCCGCCCTGGGCCGCAACCTCGTGCTGCTGCGCCCCGATCCCGCGGCGCTCGACCCCTGGTTCCTCGCCGGCTTCCTGCGCGGCACCGCCAACCACCGCCAGGCCAGCAGCTACGCCTCCACCGCCACCCGCCTTGACGTGCGCCGCCTCCAGCTGCCCCGGCTCCCGCTGGACGAACAGCTGCGCTACGGCGCGCGGTTCCGCGCCCTCGACGAGTTCGAGCGGGCGCTGCGCCACGCGAGCCGACTGGGGGAGCAGTTGGTGCGCGGGATGTACGACGGGCTCACGGACGGCACCGTCGCGCCGGATTGACGGCGGAGGCCGGACAACGGTTCGGTACAACCCGGACCGCTTGTCCGTGTCGGGCCATATGCTCGATGCGACCATCGCACGAGTGGTGTCGTCGGCCCGGTGGAGCACACCGGGCGGACAGCTACGCCCATTTCAGGCATCAGGAGCAGCCATGCAAGGCCACGGCTACGCACAGCCGGCGAAGCAGCCACCGCACCCCGCGTGGCTCGTCTTCCTGCGCGTGCTGTTCGTCGCGGTCGGGGTGTTCAGCATCGGCTTCCTGGCCTGGGTGATCCTGCTGCGGCTGGCCGTCGTCACGCGCAAGTCGCTGGACTGGGGCCTGTTCGTGGCGGTGCTGGCGGCGGACATCCTCAGCATCGTGCTGCTGGGCAGCGAGCCCGGCGACGAGATCCACACCGCAGGCGGCTACCTGGGCCTGAGCGTGCTGCTCATCGCCCTGGCCCTGGCGGTCGTGTACTACCTGGTGGCGGAGAGCCGGCACTACCAGGGCCTGCGCGCGGCCCACGGCCCCGGCCCCGCGTACGGCTACCCGCAGCCGGCGTCGCCGTTCACCGCGACGACCGTGCCGCACAACGCCGGGCCGCTGCAGGCGCCGCTCGCCACCCCGCCCATGACGCACACCCCCGTCCCCGGGCCCCCGCCGCAGCGGCCGGCGCCCGTCCGGATCGACCAGGTCCGCGCCGAGCTGGACGAGCTGAGCGACTACCTGCGCCACCACGACGGACAGCAGGGCGGCCACCACGACGGACAGCCGGGCGCCGGTCACGAGGGCGGACGGTGAGCGTGGCGGCAGGACGTGTCGTCGCCGGTCGCTACGAGTTGTCCACCCTCATCGGCCAGGGCGGCATGGGCCAGGTCTGGACGGCGTACGACCGGCGGCTCGACCGGCGGGTCGCGGTGAAGCTGCTGCGCCCCGACAAGGTGGCCGGCCAGGAGGCCGACGAGCTGCGCCGCCGGTTCGTGCGCGAGTGCCGGGTCACCGCCCAGGTCGACCACCCCGGACTGGTCACCGTGCACGACGCCGGCAGCGAGGGCGAGGAGCTGTTCCTCGTCATGCAGTACGTCGACGGCGCCGACCTCTCCGACCACCTCGCCGAGCACGACCCCTACCCGTGGCAGTGGTCGGTCGCGGTGGCCGCGCAGCTCTGCGCCGTGCTCAGCGCCGTGCACGCGGTGCCGATCGTGCACCGCGACCTCAAGCCGCGGAACGTGATGGTCAAGCAGGACGGCACCGTCACCGTCCTCGACCTGGGCGTGGCCTCCGTGATGGACACCGACACCACGCGCCTGACCCACACCGGCTCCCCGATCGGCTCGCCCGCCTACATGGCGCCCGAGCAGGCGATGGGCGGCGCGGTCGGCCCGTACACCGACCTGTACGCGCTCGGCGTGCTGCTGCACGAACTGCTCAGCGGCGAGGTGCCGTTCGCCGGCTCCACGGCGCTCGGCGTGCTGCACCGGCACCTGTACGAGCCGCCGGTGCCGGTGCGCCGCATCCGCCCCGAGGTGCCCGAGGCCCTGGAGGCGCTCGTGCTGCGCCTGCTCTCCAAGGACCCGCAGCACCGGCCGGCCTCCGCACAGGAGGTGTACGAGCACCTCGAACTGCTGCTGCCCGCACGGGGCATGCCGACCGGCGCGCCCCTGGACCCCACCCGCC
>NZ_JAJSZC010000401.1:0-3427 GCF_036815105.1 Streptomyces sp. IBSBF 3136 | reverse complement strand
CCTCCCACCCCTACCGACCAGCCGCCCCAGGAGAAGTCCCATGACCAAGTCCACCTCACTGCCGCGCACCGGACTGCGCCTGATGGCCGTGCACGCCCACCCGGACGACGAGTCGAGCAAGGGGGCGGCCACCCTCGCCCGCTACCAGGCCGAGGGCGCGGACGTCCTGGTCGCCACCATGACCGGCGGCGAGCGCGGTGACGTCCTCAACCCGGCCATGGACCGCCCCGAGGTGTGGGCCGACCTGCCCCGGCTGCGCCGCCTGGAGATGGAGCGGGCCCGCGAGATCCTGGGCGTGCGGCAGGAGTTCCTCGGCTTCACCGACTCCGGACTGCCCAAGAACGGCGAGCCGCTGCCCGAGGACTGCTTCGCCGTGCAGCCCCTGCAGACCGCCGCCCGCCCGCTGGTCGCCGCGATGCGCGCCTTCCGCCCGCACGTCGTCGTCACCTACGACGAGAACGGCGGCTACCCGCACCCCGACCACATCAAGACCCACCAGGTCGCGGTGGAGGCGTTCGACGCCGCCGGCGACCCCGACCGCCACCCCGGCACCGGCGCGCCCTGGCAGCCGCTGAAGCTCTACTACACACGCGCCTTCAGCAAGGCCTACTTCAAGGCCGTCTACGAGGCCATGACGGCCGCCGGGCTCGACTCGCCGCACGGCGAGGTGCTCAAGGAGCTCGAAGGAATGGAGGAGAAGTGGGAGATCACCACCCGGGTGCCGTGCGCCGAGTGGTTCCCCACCCGACTGCGGGCCCTGCTCGCCCACGAGACCCAGGTCGACCCAGCCGGCCCCGAGCGGTCCTGCCCGCTGGAGATCGAGCAGCAGGCATGGCCCACCGAGGACTACCACCTCGCGCGCACCCTCGTGGACACCGACCTGCCCGAGGACGACCTGTTCGCGGGCATCACCCGCGAGGCCTGAGCCCGGCGGCGAGCCCCGAAGGGTCCACCGGCGCTCCGAGCGGACCAGAACAAACCGATGCACCCCCGCCACGCCGCCGAACACGGGCTCGGCGACGACGTCACCCACCCCGGCCAGCCCCGGACCCAAGCGGCGGGGCTCAGTCCCCGAACCCCCACACCGCGAAGTCGGCCACCTTGCGGTAGCCGATCCGCTGGTACAGGGCGTTGCTGGTGGAGTTGGCGAGGTCGGTGAACAGGAGCACGTGGGCCACGCCGGCCGTCACGGCGGTGCGGCTCACCTCCGCCGTCACCGCGCCCGCGTAGCCGTGGCCGCGCAGGTGCTCGGGCGTGTACACCGGGGCCACCCGGACCTGGCCCGCCGACTCGGGGGTCACCCCGGCCATGGAGACCGGCTCGCCGTCGGGGCTCTCCCAGAAGGTGACGCCGCCGTGGGCGATGCGGGCGTCGGCCCAAGGGCCCGCACCCTGGCCGGCACTCTGCCCGACCGCGTCCTTGAACGCGTCGTACCAGCGCATCAACACGTCCCGGTCGCCCGGCCCCGCCACCCGCGCCCGCCCCTCAGGAGGCGGCTGCGGAGTACTCAACTCGGCCAGCTCGTACAGTCGTTGACGCTGAGCGAGCCGGACCGTCGTACCGGTCCGCCGCTGCCAGGATGCGGCCAGATGCGCCGCCGTGCCGTGCTCACCGCAGACCCCGGCGAGCGGATGACCGGCGTCGGCCAGGCGGGTCACCAGAGCCTCGGTGCCCTCCGTCCCGAGAGGGCTGAGGTGAAGCGGGAAGGGGGGCGTGTGCAGGAACGCGGCGCCGACACGGCCGGCCTCGCCGCGCAGCACGCCGAACAGAGGCACCTCGTCGCTGTACAGCTGCCGCCCCCGGCCACACAGAGCGTCCAGCACCGTCAGCAGGACCGTGTGCAGGGCCGGACGGGACCCCAAGAAGCCACCCGCCCGATCCATGAACTCGTGCGGGTCGTCGGTCAGATGCCAGTCGTCAGGACGCATGCGGTCATGATCCGGCTCCACCGTCCGCCCCGACACCCGTTTTTCTCCCACCCCCGTACTTCGGGGCGATGCCGTCGGGCATGTCAGCCTGCTGTCAGCCGGTTCGGCGACAGTTGGTCCTGTGAACGGCAGCGGAGCACCGGGGCCGGACACGGGGAGAGGTGCCCGGAGTGGTTGATCGGGGACCAGCGAGCTCGCCTCACGGTCGGGCCCCTCGGGGCCCACGCAGGTTCGAATCCTGCCCTCTCCGCAGCACCCCCCTTCGGCTGTCACGGCCGGGACTGCCGGCCGGGTCACCGAAATCACCGAGCCGTTTCCCGTGGTCGTCGACCCGGCCGAGCTCTCGGGGTAGCCGGGCGCCTTGCCGCTGTGCTGTACGGCGGAGCGACAAGGCCGCGTCTGAGCCCACGTTTTGGCTCGGTGAGCAGGCTGCGGATGCGCTGCTCACCCGTTCGCAGGCCGACGCCGCCACTCAGTCGGCGGCCGACACTGACGCAGCGGCTACCCGCACCGAGGCGGACGTTGCCCAGGCGCACACGCCGCAGGTGGACCCGGCGGCGAGCCCGAGGGGGCCACCGGCGCTCCGAACGCACTCAAGCGGCAGGCGCGAGCCGCGGCTCACGGGGCGGCGGACGCGGCGTGCGACACGCTCACGCGCACAGCCGCATGCCCTCCGGGGTCCAGCACGGGACGTGCCCGTGGGTGCGGATGACGTCCTGGCCGTTGCCCCGCGCCAGGTACGTCAGGAAGCTGGAGGCCAGCGAGTTGGCCGGTGGCCGGCCGTAGGTGTAGGCGTACTCGATCTCCCGGTAGGGGTACGTGCCGTGGCCGTGCTCGATGGCGTCCACCGAGGGGGCGTCGCCGTCGAGGTCCAGGACGTGCAGGCCCTTCGCCCGGGTCGCCAGGTTCAATTCGCTGTAGCCGACGGCGCCCGGCAGCCGGGCCACCTCGGCCAGCACCTGGTCGGTGGAGTTGACCTGGCGAAGCCTCACCACCATGCGGATCTCCTTCGGGGTCACGGGCGCCCTGCTGCTGGCAGGAGCGTTGCGTTCCGTGGTGAGCTGACCGCGCCCAGGGCACGGCGACGACGGACACGCGGTACCCCGGGTCTCGCCGGGCCCGCTGTGTTGTGCCCCAGCCGATGTGCGCCAGCTACCCGCAGCCACCCGACGTTCGGCCTCGGGCCCCCCTGTTGCCGCGTGGCGCTCACCCGAGCCGAATCGTGCGTCACCCTGGCCCGCCTCCTGCACCCCCTGCCGCGCCTTGAGGAGATCGAGGAGTGGGGGGAGGGCCCGGAACCGGGCGGAGGAAGCGCCGGGCCCGAGGGGGTTCGTGCGCGGGGGAGGCGGCGCGGGACTTGAACAGTGGTGCGGTGGCTGGTGGGATGCGCGGCACGAACGGACACCGTCGGACCGGAGGTTCACCGTGCTGCGTGCGTTACTGGGGGCCGGCGCGGCCGTCGCCGCGCTGCTCGTCCCCGCCACCACCCTCACCCCCAC
>NZ_JAJSZC010000400.1:0-3444 GCF_036815105.1 Streptomyces sp. IBSBF 3136 | reverse complement strand
GTGCCCGCCGCCGTGGGCCCGCTCACCCCGGCCACCCTGCACACCGCGTACCAGGCGAACCGGGCCGACGCCGCGGAGGCGGCCCGGATGGCCGCCGCGCACGGCGACGGGCACCGCGCCGCCGCCGACCGCGCGCTGGCCGCCCGTTCCCGGCACCTGCTCGCCTTCGACGGCCGGGGCGCCGGGTTGGCCACGGAGGTCCTCGGCGACCTGGCGGACGCCGACCGGGTGGCGGTGCTCGTCCCGGGGTCCGACACCTCCCTGGACACCTACGGCCGCTTCCACCGGGCGGCGGCGGCCCTCTACCGGGACCTCACCCACCGCGCCCCCGCCGGCACCCGCGTCGCCGTGGTCGCCTGGCTGGGCTACCGGACCCCGGGCACGGTCAGCGCCACGGTGACGACCACGACCCGCGCCGAGCACGCCGCCCCCCGACTGCGCGCCCTGGTGAGGCGGTTGCGCGCCCTGCTGCCGGCCGGGGCCCGGCTCTCCCTGCTCTGCCACTCCTACGGCTCGGTGGTCTGCGGCCGGGCCGCCGCGGGCCTGGACGCCGACGACATCGCCCTCGTCGGCAGCCCCGGTACGGGCGCCGACACCGCCGCCGGGCTGCGCGCCCGCGCCCGGATCTGGGCGGCCCGCGGCACCGGCGACTGGGTGGCCGACGTCCCGCACGTCCGCGCCGACCTGCTGTTCACCACCGTCGGCTTCGGCACCGACCCGGTCTCCCGCGCCTTCGGCGCCCGGGTCTTCGACGCGGCGGGCGCCGACCACAGCGGCTACTTCATCCCGGGCTCTGCCTCCCTCGCCAACCTGGCCCGGATCACCCTCGGCGAGACCTCGGAGGTGACCCGTGTCTGAGCCGGCCCCCCGCACCCCGCGCGGCGCGCTGCACGCGCTGCGCCAGGGTGCCCACCGGGTGGACGCCGCCACCCCCGCGTCCCGCGACCGCGCGGTCGACGCCCTGCGCGCCTTCGCGATCCTCGGCGTCGTCCTCGGCCACTGGCTGGTCACGGCCCTGGTCGCGGACGACGGCACGCTGCGCACGGCGAGCCCGCTGCAGCACCTGCCCTGGCTCGCCCCGGTCTCCTGGGCCTTCCAGACCCTGGCCGTCTTCTTCCTGGTCGGCGGCCATGTGGCGACCCGCAGCCACGCCTCGGCCCGCGCCCGCGGCGTGCCGTACGGGGCCTGGCTGCGCGCCCGTCTGGGCCGGCTGCTGCGGCCGGTCCTCGCCCTCCTCACCCTGTGGACGGTGGCGGCGACCACCCTGCTGCTGACCGGCACCCCCTTCGGCACGCTGCACACGCTGGTCAAACTGGCCCTGTCCCCGCTGTGGTTCCTCCTGGTCTTCGCCGCCCTGACGGCGGCCACCCCGCTGGTCGCCCGGCTCAGCCCGCTCTGGCCGCTGGCGGTCGTCGTGCACGTGGACCTGCTCCGCTTCGGCCTGCACGTCGGCCCCTCCTGGCTGGGCTGGGTGAACCTGGCGGCCGGCTGGCTGGTCCCGTACACCCTGGGGGCCGCCTGGACCCGAGGCGAGCTGGAGTCCCGCCGGGCGGCCCGGGTGCTGCTGATCGGCGGTGCGACGGCCACGGCCGTGCTCGTGCTGGTGGCGGGCTACCCCGCGTCGATGGTCGGCGTGCCGGGCCACGCGGTCTCCAACCTCAACCCGCCGACCCTGGCGGCCGTGACCTTCGGCCTGGCCCAGTGCGGGCTCGCCCTGCTGCTGCGCGACCGGCTGCGCTCGGCGATGCGCCGCCCGCTCGCCTGGGCGGCCGTGGCCCTGGTGAACCTCTCCGCCATGACGGTCTTCCTGTGGCACCAGACGGCCCTGATGGCCACGACGGCCACCGCCCTCATGGCCGGCCGCCTGCCCGGCCTGCACACGGTCCCCGAGGGCCTGGACTGGGTGGCGGCCCGGCTGCTGTGGCTCCCGGTGTTCGCCGTGGCGCTCGCCCTGTGCTGGACCGCGTTCCGGTCCTGGGAACAGGGCTCGCGGCGCCGCCCTGCCGGCACCGGCCGCGGGCGCTCCCGGGTGGTCCGGGTGCACCGGGCCGGTGACGGGAAGGCCGCGCGGGCGATCCGCCGTGCCTGAGGCCACCGCGCGGACACGGCCTAGGGTGGGCCGCGTGACGGAGACGGGGGGCCGGGTGTTCGTGGTGCTCGCGGGCTGGGCCCGGCGCCGGCTGGCGGTGCTGCACGACGACCTGTGGACGCTCAGGCCCGATCCGCTGCCGGCCTCGGTGTGGCTGCGCTGGCTGCCGCACGGCCTGCTGTGGCTGGCCGCGTTCGGGGTCACGCTCGGCGCCACGGCCCAGCTCGGGGACCACGGCCGGCTGCCCTTCGGACCGGCCTTCGCGATCGCCCTCGGGCAGGGCGGCGCGGTCGTCCTCGCGCTGTCGCGGCCGGTCGCCGGCTGGTGGCTGTCGACGACGGCGACCGTGGTGGGGGCCGTCGCGGTGCACGGCAGCCTCGACGCGGCGCACGGGGAGCGGTTCACCTGGCCGTGGACCGCGGCCGGCATCATCGCCCACCTGCTGGTCCTGCTGCTGCTCGCGCTGCGCGTGCGCACCCGGGTGTCGGCCGAGGCGCTCTCCGTGACCGTGCTGCTCACCTATCTGCTGGAGGGCGTGTGGGGCGGCGGGACCTACCAGCCCACCGGGGTCGTCACGGTGGTGCTGTGCACGGTCGTCGTGGTGCTCGGCACCGCCCTGCGCGGCCGCCGGGAGGCCCGCGCCGAACTCGTCGAGCAGACCACCCTGACCAGCGAGGAGCGGGCCCGCCGCACCCTGCTGGAGGAGCGCAGCCGGATCGCGCGGGAGCTGCACGACGTGGTCGCCCACCACATGTCGGTCATCTCCATCCAGGCGCAGGTCGCCCCGCACCTCGTCACGGACCCGCCACCGGAGCTGATCGAGAACCTGGACGGCATCCGGCAGAACGCGCTGGAGGCGCTCACCGAGCTGCGCCGGGTGCTCGGCGTGCTGCGCTCGGAGAACCCCGAGGACCCGTACGGCCTCGGCGGCCCCGGCACCGGCGCGGCCCCGGACGCCCCGCAGCCCACCCTCGACCGGCTCGACGCGCTGATCGAGAACACCCGCGCGGCCGGCCTGGACGTGACCACCGGGATCAAGGGCAGGGCGCGGCCCTACGCTCCCGGGGTGGAACTGTCGGCGTACCGGATCGTGCAGGAGGCGCTGAGCAACGCCCTGCGGCACGCGCCGGGTTCCCGGGTCCGCGTCGAGGTCGCGCACCTCCCGGACGGCGTGCGGCTCGCGGTGACCAACTCCCCGCCGGGGCGCCCGGTCCCGCCCTCGCCGGGCGCCGGGCACGGGCTGCTCGGCATGCGGGAGCGCGCGGCCATGCTCGGCGGTCACGTCACCGCGGCCGGGACCCCGCGCGGCGGCTTCGCGGTCTCCGCCTTCCTCCCCCGGGACGGCGCCCCGGTCC
>NZ_JAJSZC010000399.1:0-3470 GCF_036815105.1 Streptomyces sp. IBSBF 3136 | reverse complement strand
CCCGGGGGCCTGGACGGGGCCGTCGCGGGGCCCGGCACGGTCCGTTCCACGGTGAGGCGCTCCTTCCGACGCACCACACCCTCGGTGCTCAGGAGGCGGCTGTCCATGACCCGCGCCACACGGGAGCCGGTTCACGGCAACCCCCTACCGCCGCGGCGCGTCCGCCCCCGGGCCGCGCCGGACGTCACCCACAGGCGGCCTCCCGTTCAATTCCCGTGAACCGCGCGCCCCGTTCGAGCAGGATGGACGCATGACTGCCATGTACGACGCTCCCGTGGTCCTGGACCGCCGCGAAGGCCCGTACGGCGAAGTGGTCCTGCGCCGACAGGGTGACCTGCTGCAGATCATCGCCAACGGCTGCTTCCTGATGGACACCTCCGACGGGCGCTCGGAGCGCCTGCTGGTCGACGCCGCGTACGGGGCCCTGGACGGCCGCCCGGCGCCCGCCGTGCTGATCGGCGGGCTGGGGGTGGGGTTCTCGCTCGCACACGCGGCGGCGAACCCGGCCTGGGGCCGGATCCGCGTGGTCGAGCGCGAACCCGCCGTCATCGCCTGGCACCGGGACGGCGGCCCGCTGTCCGCGCTCTCCCGGGACGCGCTGGCCGACCCCCGTGCCGAGATCGTCGAATCGGACCTCGTGACGTACGTCAATGAGACTTTGCACACGTTCGACGCGCTCTGCCTCGACATCGACAACGGCCCGGGGTGGACGGTGACCGAGGACAACGACGGTCTCTACACACCCGCCGGACTCGCCGCCTGCGCAAGGGTGTTGAGACCCGGAGGGGTGCTGGCGGTATGGTCTGCCGAGCCCTCTCCGGAATTTGAAGGATCCTTGCGGAATGCCGGGTTCCGTCACGTGCGTACCGAAGAGGTCCCCGTTGCCCGGGGCGTTCCGGACGCTGTCCACCTCGCTGTCCGCCCTGGATAGCGACGGCGCGGGGTGTCCCCGTAATGTGCTGCCCTGGCGCCGATCATTCAAGCGTCAAACGCAGTCATGGGATCACCCCACGGATTCCGGAAAGCAACAGGGGCGGGCGATGGAGCAGACACACACCTCCCAGACCGGCGCGGCGACGACCACTCCGGGCGCGCAGCGCCGCGTGCTGGTCGTCGAGGACGACCCCACGATCGTCGACGCCATCGCGGCCCGGCTCCGCGCCGAGGGTTTCCTCGTGCAGACCGCGGGGGACGGCCCGGCCGCCGTCGACACGGCCGAGGCCTGGCAGCCCGACCTGCTGATCCTCGACATCATGCTGCCCGGCTTCGACGGCCTGGAGGTCTGCCGCCGCGTGCAGGCCCAGCGCCCGGTGCCGGTGCTGATGCTCACCGCGCGGGACGACGAGACCGACATGCTGGTCGGGCTCGGCGTCGGCGCCGACGACTACATGACCAAGCCGTTCTCGATGCGGGAGCTGGCCGCGCGGGTGCACGTCCTGCTGCGCCGGGTGGAGCGGGCGGCCGTCGCCGCCTCCACGCCCCGCTCGGGCATCCTGCGGCTCGGCGAGCTGGAGATCGACCACGCCCAGCGCCGGGTGCGGGTGCGCTCCGAGGACGTGCACCTCACCCCCACCGAGTTCGACCTGCTGGTGTGCCTGGCCAACACCCCGCGCGCGGTGCTCTCCCGGGAGCAGCTGCTGGCCGAGGTGTGGGACTGGGCCGACGCCTCCGGCACCCGGACCGTCGACAGCCACATCAAGGCGCTGCGCCGGAAGATCGGAGCCGAGCGGATCCGCACGGTGCACGGCGTCGGTTACGCCTTGGAGACACCGACGCCATGAGCGGCGGGCGGGAGGCCGCACGGAGGAGCCCCGGGTCCCTGGGAGAGGAGCCCTGGGGCGGCGTACGCCCGTTCTCGATCAAGACCAAGCTGGGCGCTCTGGTCGTCATCTCGGTGCTGATCACCACCGGTCTGTCGATGATCGCGGTGCACACCAAGACGGAGCTGCGCTTCATCACGGTCTTCTCGATGATCGCCACCCTGCTGATAACGCAGTTCGTGGCGCACTCGCTCACCGCGCCGCTGGACGAGATGAACGCGGTGGCCCGGTCCATCTCGCGCGGCGACTACACCCGCCGGGTGCGCGAGAACCGCCGGGACGAGCTGGGCGACCTGGCCGAGACGATCAACGTCATGGCCGACGAGCTGCAGGCGCAGGACCACCAGCGCAAGGAGCTGGTCGCGAACGTCTCGCACGAGCTGCGCACGCCCATCGCGGGCCTGCGCGCGGTGCTGGAGAACATCGTCGACGGCGTCACCGAGGCCGACCCGGAGACCATGCGGACGGCCCTGAAGCAGACGGAGCGCCTCGGCCGGCTGGTGGAGACCCTGCTGGACCTCTCCCGGCTGGACAACGGCGTCGTGCCGCTGAAGACCCGCCGCTTCGAGGTGTGGCCCTACCTCTCGGGCGTGCTGAAGGAGGCCAACATGGTGGCCTCCGCGCGCGCGGGCATGGCCTCCGGCTCCGGCAGTCACACCCGGACGGACGTACACCTGCACCTGGACGTGTCCCCGCCGGAGCTGACCGCGCACGCCGACCCCGAGCGCATCCACCAGGTCGTGGCGAACCTCATCGACAACGCGGTCAAGCACAGCCCGCCGCACGGCCGGGTGACCGTACGGGCCCGGCGCGGCTCGCAGCCCGACTCGCTGGAGCTCGAGGTGCTGGACGAGGGTCCCGGCATCCCCCGTTCGGAGTGGCACCGCGTGTTCGAGCGCTTCAACCGGGGCGCGGTGAACCGGCCGCACGGCCCGGGCAGCGACGGCGGCACGGGCCTCGGCCTGGCGATCGCCCGGTGGGCGGTGGATCTGCACGGCGGCCGGATAGGTGTGGCCGAATCCGAGCGGGGCTGCCGGATCATCGTCACTCTTCCGGGACTGACTTCCGTCCCAAGTTGACGTAAAGTCCGAACCGGAGCCACAAGATCCACGAACGTCCGCGCAGCCGGACACGTGTGATCAGGGCCGGGCCCCTCACGCCGTGCGGCAGGGCCGCCCCCCGGCTGTCCCACGCGCACCCCGGCACATCCGGAACCACGCTTGTTTCCCGCCATATCAAGCCCTGAAACAAGATTTTTGATGTGACTTACGCGACGATGAACGGGCCCGACCTGACCTTCGCGGTCTTGGGGGCGTAGCCTTGATTCCCGCTGTCCATCACCTTGTGAAGCGGAAGAGGGCGGTTGCCGCCGTGTCGCCACAGTCCCCCAGTAACTCGAGCATCTCGATCGACGACCAAGCCGGGAAGAACCCCGCTGCCGCGTTCGGTCCCAACGAGTGGCTCGTCGACGAGATCTATCAGCAGTACCTCCAGGACCCGAACTCCGTAGACCGCGCCTGGTGGGACTTCTTCGCCGACTACAAGCCGGGCGCGCCTGCCGCCCCGGCCCCGGCGGGTACTGCGGCCGCGGGGGCCGCAGAGACCACCACCACGGCTCCCCAGGCCCAGCCCGCGGCTCCGGCCCAGGCG
>NZ_JAJSZC010000398.1:0-3480 GCF_036815105.1 Streptomyces sp. IBSBF 3136 | reverse complement strand
GGCGGGCGCGGCGGAGGGGCCTGTGGGGCCCCGGTCAATCCGTAACACTCACGTTGCACGCGCAGGCGTTTGAAAGCCGTATGATCGCCCCAACATCAGCGCCCTCCCTCTCCCTTTTCCAGGGCCGTTCGGTGTCCCTTCCTCCCTCCTGCCCGGGCACGGGCCGCTCCGCCCTGCCCGGAATCCCCCGAAAGGCGGCCTGCATGCCCTCTCGCGTACGCGTCTGGCTCAACCGCACGTACGCGGAGAACGTGTTCTTCATGGATCAGCTGCGGAGGAATCCCAGCGACCGGGCGGTGGAGATCCACGCGACCCACGGTGACGCCGACTCCCCCGTGCTGGCCGCCGCCGACACCGCCGACCTGGAGCCGGAGGGCCTGTCCCCGGCCGGCTACGTCGAGTACGCCCTGGACCAGTGCGCGCGGCGCGGCATCGACGTGTTCGTGCCCCGGCTGCACCAGGCGGCGATCGTCGCGCACCGCGCCGACTTCGAGGCCGTGGGCACCGCGCTGCTGGCACCGACGCGCGAGGCGATCGCGGTGTTCGAGGACAAGGCGACGGCGTACGAGGCGGTCCGCTCGGTCGGAGTGCCGGTGCCCCCATGGTGGCGGGTGCGCACGGCGGACGAACTCGTGTCCGCCGTCGAGGCGTTGGAAGCAGCCGGGGAAGTGGCGTGCTTCAAGCCGGCGACCGGTGCGGGCGGGGTCGGTTTCCGGGTGATCACGCGCGAGCCCTTCTCGCTGGCGCACCTCGGCGGCTTCCCCGGTCCGCACGTCCAACTGGACCTGGTGGTGGAGGCGCTGGAGCGGGCGGCGGAGCCCGTGAACTGGCTGGTGATGCCGCGGCTGGGACAGCCCGAGGTGTCCGTCGACTGCCTGACCGGCCCGGACAACCGCGTCCGGCTCGCCCTGGGCCGCACGAAGAACGGCCGCCGCCGGGGCTTCACGCTGCACAAGAAGTGGCTGGAGCCGGCCCGGCTGGTGGCGGAGGGCTTCGGGCTGCACTATCTGTCCAACGTCCAGTTCCGGATGTTCGGCGACCGCCCGGTGCTGCTCGACGTCAACACCCGGCCCGCCGGTGGTCTGCACCAGCTGTCCCTGTGCGGGGTGAACGTGCCCTGGGCAGCGGTGCGGTTGGCGCTCGGCGAGGACCCCGGCGTGATCGAGCCGCCGTTCCTGGGGCAGGACTACACAGTGGTGTCGGGCCCGCGGCCGCTCCGCGCGGTCCCGCTGCCACAGCAGCGGACCACTCCGCCCGAGATCCTGCTGCCGGCGGTACCCGCGCCCGTCGCGACCGTCCAGACCTCGGCGCAGGCGCTGCCGCTGTAGGCGAACGGCCGGAGGCGGGTCTGTCGCGGACGTGGATGGTGGCGGTCGACCGTCGCTCGTCGGCGGCCGGCCGTCGTCTGTCCTCCGTCGACTGTGGCCTGTCCTCCGTCGGCTGTCGGTCGTCGACCGTCGACGACCGACAGTTCTCCCCCACCGGTATGGACCAATCCTGTCCTGCTTCTTGACAGTCGGATTGGTCCAAACCAACTTGGTTGGCGCACCCTCCACACTCCCCTGCACCTCCCGAACACCCCCATCCCCACAGGGAGATCGCGTGCGCAACCCACTCAGACGCACCAGACGCCGGCTGCTCGCCGTGCTCGGCACCGCCGCTCTGGCCTTCGGCGGAGCCCTCGCCCTTCCCGGCACCGCTCAAGCGGCCAACATCCTCACCAACCCCGGCTTCGAGTCCGGCGGTCTGTCCCCCTGGACCTGTTCCGGCAACCTCGGCTCGGTCGTGTCCTCCCCCGTGCACGGCGGCTCCAAGGCCCTGCAGGGCGCCGTCACCTCCAGCGACAACGCGCAGTGCAGCCAGACGGTCGCCGTCCAGCCGAACACGACGTACACGCTGCAAGGTTGGGTCCGCGGCTCGTACGTCTACCTCGGCGTCAACGGCGGCGCCTCCACCTGGACGACGTCCCCCTCGGCGTACAGCCAGCTCAGTGTCTCCTTCACCACCGGCGCGTCGCAGACCAGCGCCACCATCTACGTGCACGGCTGGTACGCGCAGGGCACCTACTACGCGGACGACATCAGCCTGGACGGCCCGGGCGGCGGCGGGGGCGGCGGGGACACCCAGGCGCCGACCGCGCCCGGCGGGCTCACCTCGACCGGGAAGACGTCGTCGAGCGTGTCCCTGCAGTGGAACGCCTCCTCGGACAACGTCGGCGTGACGGCCTACGACGTCTACAGCGGATCGAACCAGGTGCTCACCGTCTCCGGTACGTCCGCCACGGTCAGCGGGCTGTCTCCGAGCACCTCGTACACCTTCAGCGTGAAGGCACGGGACGCGGCCGGGAACACCTCGGGCGCCTCCAACTCCGTGAGCGTCACGACGAACGCGGGCAGCGGCGGCGGAACCTCCTTCAAGCAGGCGGCGCCCTATCTGTACGAGGGCTGGGGCGACCCGCCGAGTCCGTCCACGGTGATGAGCGCGACCGGCGTCAAGTGGTTCACGATGGCGTTCATGCTCGACTCGGGCGGCTGCAACCCCGCCTGGGACGGCAGCCGGGCGCTGACGGGCGGGGTCGACCAGACCGCCATCAACCAGATCCGGTCCGCCGGCGGTGACGTCGTCCCGTCGTTCGGCGGCTGGCAGGGCAGCAAGCTGGGCGCCAACTGCTCCTCCGCGAGCGCGCTGGCCGGGGCGCTGCAGAAGGTGATCAACGCGTACTCGCTCAAGGCGATCGACATGGACATCGAGAACACGGACGAGTTCGAGAACGAGGCCGTGCAGGCGAAGATCCTCACCGCGCTGAAGACGGTGAAGACCGACAATCCGGGGCTGAAGACCATCGTCACCTTCGGCACCTCGACGACCGGCCCGACCTACTACGGAAACCGGCTCATCGAGCAGGCGAAGTCGCTCGGCGCCGACATCGACGTCTTCACGATCATGCCGTTCGACTTCGGCGGCGGCTCGGACATGTACGGCAGCACGGTCAACGCGGCCGAGGGGCTGAAGGCCAAGCTGAAGTCGACGTTCGGGTGGGACGACGCGACCGCCTACTCCCACATCGGCATCTCCGGCATGAACGGCCTGTCGGACCAGCAGGAGACGACCACCCCGGCGATCTGGACCCAGATCCGCGACTGGGCCAACTCGCACCACATCGCCCGGCTCGCCTTCTGGTCGGTCAACCGCGACCGGCCCTGCGCGGGCGGCGGAGTCGTCTCGAACTGCTCCGGCATCAACCAGAACAACTGGCAGTTCACCTCCATCACCGCCGGGTTCACCGGCTGACCACAGCACGGTCGCGCCACACGGCATCCACCAGCCCGTAGACGGCATACGGCATACCGCATCCGGCACGGCATGACGAAGATCCCCCCGGCGACGGGCCGGGGGGATTTTTTTCGCCCAGGGTGTATCAGGGGCCGACCTGGCCGCTCTACATGTCAGAACGGGGGAGCACGGGGGACGGGGAACACG
>NZ_JAJSZC010000397.1:0-3512 GCF_036815105.1 Streptomyces sp. IBSBF 3136 | reverse complement strand
GTGCCGACGTTCCGGTGGGAAAATGGTCGGGTCGGTACCGGACCAGGGGGGCCGGGCACCGGCTGTTCAGCTGGGTTCGGCGCGAGGCTCAGTGCGAGTGGCCGTGACCGTGGCCGTGGCCCGCCTCGGCCGGCTCCTCTTCCTTCTTCTCGACGACCAGGGTCTCGGTCGTCAGGAGGAGGGAGGCGATGGAGGCGGCGTTCTCCAGGGCGGAGCGGGTGACCTTGACCGGGTCGATGACGCCGGCCTTGACCAGGTCGCCGTACTCGCCGGTGGCGGCGTTGTAGCCGTTGCCCTTGTCGAGCTCGGCCACCTTGGAGACGATCACGTAGCCCTCGAGGCCGGCGTTCTCGGCGATCCAGCGCAGCGGCTCGACGGCGGCGCGGCGGACGACCGCGACACCCGTGGCCTCGTCGCCGGTCTTGTCGAGGTTGCCCTCGAGGACCTTGACGGCGTGGACCAGAGCGGAGCCACCACCGGAGACGATGCCCTCCTCGACCGCGGCGCGGGTCGCGGAGATGGCGTCCTCCAGACGGTGCTTCTTCTCCTTCAGCTCCACCTCGGTGGCGGCGCCGACCTTGATCACGCACACGCCGCCGGCCAGCTTCGCGAGGCGCTCCTGGAGCTTCTCGCGGTCCCAGTCGGAGTCGGTGTTCTCGATCTCGGCCTTGATCTGGGCGATGCGGCCCGCGACGTCGGCGGAGTTGCCGCCGCCGTCGACGATCGTGGTGTCGTCCTTGGTGACGGTCACGCGGCGGGCGGAGCCCAGCACGTCGAGGCCGACCTGGTCGAGCTTGAGGCCGACCTCCTCGGAGATGACGGTGCCGCCGGTGAGGGTGGCGATGTCCTGCAGCATGGCCTTGCGGCGGTCACCGAAGCCCGGGGCCTTCACCGCGACGGCGTTGAAGGTGCCGCGGATCTTGTTGACGACCAGGGTCGACAGGGCCTCGCCCTCGACGTCCTCGGCGATGATCAGCAGGGGCTTGGAGGCGCCGGCCTGGATGACCTTCTCCAGCAGCGGCAGCAGGTCCTGGATGGAGCTGACCTTGCCCTGGTTGATGAGGATGTAGGGGTCGTCGAGGACGGCCTCCATGCGCTCCTGGTCCGTGACGAAGTACGGCGACAGGTAGCCCTTGTCGAAGGCCATGCCCTCGGTGAAGTCCAGCTCCAGACCGAAGGTGTTGGACTCCTCGACGGTGATGACACCGTCCTTGCCGACCTTGTCCATCGCCTCGGCGATCAGCTCGCCGACCTGCTGGTCCTGGGCGGACAGCGCGGCCACGGCGGCGATGTCGGACTTCTCGTCGATCGGGCGGGCCGAGGCGAGGAGCTCGTCGGAGACGGCCTTGACCGCGGCGTCGATGCCCTTCTTGAGGGCGGCCGGGGAGGCGCCGGCGGCGACGTTCTTCAGGCCCTCGCGCACCAGCGCCTGGGCGAGCACCGTGGCGGTGGTGGTGCCGTCACCAGCGATGTCGTTGGTCTTGGTCGCCACCTCCTTCACCAGCTGCGCGCCGAGGTTCTCGTACGGGTCGTCGATCTCGACCTCACGGGCGATCGTGACACCGTCGTTGGTGATGGTGGGGGCGCCGAACTTCTTGTCGATGACGACGTTGCGACCCTTGGGGCCGATCGTCACCTTCACCGTGTCGGCCAGCTTGTTGACGCCGCGCTCAAGGGCGCGACGGGCGTCCTCGTCGAACTTCAGAATCTTCGCCATGACAGCGGAAGCCCTCTCGGAAATCTGTGGGTGTAAAGACGACTGCGCCCCGGGCGCCCGGCTTCGTTATCGGTCGCGGGGGCCAGGGGCGCAGGTCAGGAGCAAAAGGTGCTCGAGGTGACTACTTCTCGATGATCGCGAGGACGTCGCGAGCCGAGAGGACGAGGTACTCCTCGCCGTTGTACTTCACCTCGGTGCCGCCGTACTTGCTGTACAGGACGACGTCGCCGACCTTGACGTCGAGCGGAAGGCGCTCGCCGTTCTCGAAACGGCCCGGGCCCACGGCGAGGACGGCGCCCTCCTGGGGCTTCTCCTTCGCGGTGTCCGGGATGACCAGGCCAGAGGCGGTGGTCTGCTCGGCGTCGAGCGGCTGGACCACGATGCGGTCCTCGAGCGGCTTGATGGCAACCTTGGAGCTGGTGGTCGTCACGATCCGACCTCCCCCTTCGGAGATCTCACGGGGTTAACTGTCTGAGGTGGCGACCAGGTGGATCCGTCGTCGCGGGTGCCGGACCTGCCCGTCGCGTGTTTGGCACTCTCCAGGGGGGAGTGCCAGACCTGAGACTATGACCGGGGTTAGCACTCGGTCAAGCGGAGTGCCAATTACGGCGGCGCGTCGCGGATCATCGGCCTCGCCCGGCCCCGCCGGCGGACGCCGGCGGGGTGCCCCTGGACGTGCGTTCCGGGCGGTTGCTCGGGTGGCCGCTCCGGTGGGTGCTCGGCCAGGTGTTCTACAGGTAGTCCTCCAGGCGTCCCACCGTCAGGCCCTGGGCCTGCGCCTGGCGCAGCAGCCGGCGCGTGCGCTCCTTGAGATCCGGGCCGGTGGCCTCGTCGGGGCCGACGAGGACGATGTCGCCGGGGCTCAGGCGGCGCGCGCCCGTGGCGTAGGTGACGCCGTCGGAGGTCATCGCGGCGCGCCACAGGACGAGCGCGGAGATGCCGCAGTCGGCGGCGGCGCGCAGGGTCGTGGTGTCGTACGTGCCGTACGGCGGGCGGAAGAGGCGGGGGCGCAGGCCGAAGCGGGACCTCAGCTTCTCCTGCTGGCCGCAGATCTCGGCGCGCTGTCCGGCGTACGGCAGTCCGGCCATCGCCGGGTGGTCCAGGGTGTGGTTCTCGATGCCGGCGCCCACCGCGCGCAGCCGGGCGAAGTGGCCGTATCCCGGGCCGACGACGCTGTCGGTGAGGAAGAGGCTGACCGGCAGCCGCAGTTCGCGGACCATGTCGACGAAGCGCGGGTCCCGCTCGGCGCCGTCGTCGTAGGTGAGGAAGACGACCTTGTCGGAGGTGTCGACGCGGCGTACCACCCGGGGTGGCGCGGCGTCCGGGCGCTGGGCCGCCAGCGGCCGGGCCGGATGGCTGGGCGGCGCGGCGAGCGGGGCGGCCAGGCCCCAGCGGCGGTAGACCTGGTCCCCGGCCGGCCTCGACGGCCGTACCCCCTGGGCCGCGCGCTTGCCCAGGCGTTCGATGGGATCGACGGACTGGGCACAGCCTGCGAGCAGGAGGACCGAGGCGAGGACGGCACCCAGCGCGGCGGTGAGAGCGGCCGCCGGCCCGGCCGGTCCGGACCTCCTGGCCCGCGCACCACCGCGCCCAACGGCGCGCCCGCCGCCACGCCCGGCGCCCGGCGCCCGTCCCGGTCCAGGTCCCGGCTCCGGTTCGGGCTCCGGGCTGCCGGGACCGACACGCCAGTGCCGTCGGGCCCGCAGGACCCGCGGCACCCGCCCGTCGCGCTCAGCGCGCTTCTCGGGCCGGGCAGGCCCGACGGCCCCGCCGGACCCCCCGCCCTCAGTCCTCC
>NZ_JAJSZC010000396.1:0-3581 GCF_036815105.1 Streptomyces sp. IBSBF 3136 | reverse complement strand
GCCCACGCTCGAGGAGGTCGCCGCCCGGGCGGGGGTCGGTCGGGGCACGGTCTCACGGGTGATCAACGGCTCGCCGCGGGTGAGCGACGCGACCCGCGCGGCGGTGGAGGCGGCGGTCGCCGAACTCGGCTACGTGCCGAACACCGCGGCCCGCGCCCTCGCGGCCAACCGCACCGACGCCATCGCGCTCGTCGTGCCCGAGCCGGAGACCAGGTTCTTCGCGGAACCGTACTTCTCGGACATGTTGCGCGGTGTCGGCGCCGAACTCGGCGAGACCGAGATGCAGTTGCTGCTGATCTTCGCGGGGAGCGACCGGGAGCGGGAGCGCCTCGCGCAGTACCTGGCGGCGCACCGCGTGGACGGGGTCCTGCTGGTCTCGGTGCACGCCGACGACCCGCTGCCCGACCTGGTCTCGCAACTGGAGATCCCGGCGGTGATCAGCGGCCCGCGCTCGGCCGCGGAGACGCTGACCTCGGTCGACTCGGACAACTTCGGCGGCGCCCGCTCGGCCGTGGAGCACCTGGTCTCCCGGGGGCGCAGGCGGATCGCCCACATCACCGGCCGCCTCGACGTGTACGGCGCCCAGCGTCGTGTCGACGGCTACCGCGAGGCGCTGCGGGAGGCGGGCCACACCGCGGACGAACGGCTCATCGTGCCCGGTGACTTCACCGAGGAGGGGGGCCGCCGGGCGATGGCCACGCTGCTGGAGCGGTACCCGGACGTGGACGCGGTCTTCGCCGGCTCGGACGTCACGGCGGCGGGCGCCCGGCAGGCGCTGCGCGCGGCGGGCCGCCGCATCCCCGACGACGTGGCGCTGGTCGGCTACGACGACTCGGCCATCGCCCGCCACATGGACCCGCCGCTGACCAGCGTCCGCCAGCCCATCGAGGAGATGGGCCGGGCGATGATCGACCTGCTGCTCTCGGAGATCGCCGACCGGCGGCCCGCCGTGTCCCGGGGGCTGGAGCGGCGGCATGCGGTGCTGCCGACGGAACTGGTGGTGCGGGCGTCCTCGTGACGTCCCCCACACGCGTGAGGTGCCGCTCCGGCCCGGAGTCGGGGCGGCACCGCAAAAACGAATCAGCCGGTGACCCGTCTCGCGACGGAGTCACCGGCTGATCACCAAGGGTGAGTGACGGGACTCGAACCCGCGGCATCCTGGACCACAACCAGGTGCTCTACCAGCTGAGCTACACCCACCATGACCGGGGGTTCACTTGGTCGTTTCCCCGACCGGCCGAGAAGAAGTCTACAGGGTCCGAAGGGGTGCTCGCGCACCTGTTTTCGCGCGAGCCGCCGAGCGGACCCCGCGGGCCTACTGGGCGGGCAGGACGTGCCGGGCCGCGATCTTCCGCGCGGTGTCGGAGTCGGGGCCGGGCTGGGGGACGAAGATGGCCTCGCGGTAGTAGCGCAACTCGGCGATGGACTCACGGATGTCGGCGAGGGCCCGGTGGTTGCCGTTCTTCTCCGGGCTGTTGAAGTAGGCCCGCGGGTACCAGCGCCGGGCCAGCTCCTTGATGCTGGAGACGTCCACGATCCGGTAGTGGAGGTAGTCCTCCAGCGTCGGCATGTCCCGCAGCAGGAAGCCCCGGTCGGTGCCGACGGAGTTGCCGCACAGCGGGGCCTTGCCGGGCTCCTTCACGTGCTCGCGGACGTAGGCGAGGACCTGCTCCTCGGCGTCGGCCAGCGTGGTGCCGCCGGCCAGCTCGTCCAGCAGTCCGGACGAGGTGTGCATCTGACGCACCACCTCCGGCATCGTCTCCAGCGCCGAGTCCGGCGGACGGATGACGATGTCCACCCCTTCGCCGAGTACGTTCAGCTCGGAGTCGGTGACGAGGGCGGCCACCTCGATGAGAGCGTCGTCGGACAGCGAGAGGCCGGTCATCTCGCAGTCGATCCACACCATGCGATCGTTCATGCGACCACCCTAAAGCTGACGTCCCCGTTTGGGATGCCCCGCGCAGCCGCCGGACTCGCCGGGAAGCCGACCGGCCCGGCGCGGAGCCGGACGGCGAGGAGGGGGCGGATGTGCCCGCCTCCTCCTCGCTCGCGCCCGTCGTGCGTTCAGTTGCCGCTGCGCGGCCCCGGCAGCAGGCTGACCGGCTGGCGCCGGCTCTGCATCGGGACGCCGCTCTCCCGGTCCGGGTGCAGGACCGAGGGCGCGTGGCCCAGCGGCCCGTGGCCGGGCAGGCCCGCTGTCCCGGCCGGCCCCTGCTGGGCCACCGCCGCCTCCGGGTCACCCGCTCTGTCGCCCTGCGGCCGGCGGGCCCGGTAGGCGGCCCGGTAGGCGGCGGGGGACGAGCCGAGCTGGCGGCGGAAGTGCCCGCGCAGCGCGACGGGGGAGCGGAAGCCGCAGCGGCCCGCCACCTCGTCCACGGAGTAGTCCGACGTCTCCAGCAGCCGCTGCGCCTGGAGCACCCGCTGGGTGATCAGCCACTGCAGCGGCGCGCTGCCGGTCAGCGAACGGAACCGGCGGTCGAACGTACGGCGGCTCATGTAGGCGCGTGCCGCCAGCGTCTCCACGTCGAACTGCTCGTGGAGGTGTTCCAGCGCCCAGGCGACGACCTCGGCGAGCGGGTCGGCGCCGATCTCCTCGGGTAAAGACCTGTCGAGGTAGCGCTCCTGACCGCCGCTGCGGCGCGGCGGGACCACCAGCCGGCGGGCCAGCGCGCCGGCCGCCTCGTTGCCGTGGTCCGTGCGCACGATGTGCAGGCACAGGTCGATCCCCGCGGCCGTGCCGGCCGAGGTCAGCACATCGCCGTCGTCGACGAACAGCTCCCGTGGATCCACGTGGACCGACGGATAGCGCTTGGCCAGCGTCGGCGCGTACATCCAGTGGGTGGTCGCCGGGCGGCCGTCCAGCAGGCCGGCCGCCGCGAGCACGAAGGCCCCGGTGCACAGACCGACGATCCGGGCACCCTCCTCGTGTGCGCGGCGCAGCGCGTCGAGCGCTTCCTCCGGCGGTGGCGAGGTGATCGAACGCCAGGCCGGTACGACGACCGTCCCGGCGCGTGAGATCGCCTCCAGTCCATGCGGCGCGGTGAGTTCGAGGCCCCCTGTGGTCCGCAGTGGGCCTTCCTCGCCGGCACACACCAGCAGTCGGTAGCGCGGCACGCCGGCGTCCTGGCGGTCGATCCCGAACACCGACAGCGGTATGGAACTCTCGAAGATGGGGCCGCCGCTGAACAGCAGCACCGCGACGATCTCCTTGCGGCGTCGCCCGGAGAGTTTCCGGGCCGCGGCTTCCGGCGCGGCAGTGGAGTCGTGGCTCATCCTGCTAAGCCCCCCTCGGTGGTCGCGGCTCCTCGGTTGTGTCGCTCCTGCACGTTTCCCCTCGGTCCTGCACGAGTCCCCCGCCGTAAGACAGTCAAGATCGAATCTATCGGCTACCGCGGTCTCACGGTGGCCGGTTCGACACGCCGGACATTGTCGACATGACAACTTGGCGTGAAGCATTCGATCACGAAGCGTTGCACTCGTGGGGCGTGCAGGGAAGTGCGCCTTGTCGCAGTGGCCAAACCGCGTAGGGTGCGGAGGTCGGCCCAGACCCTTTCCGTGCAGGTGGAACGGGGGTTGGGGGG
>NZ_JAJSZC010000395.1:0-3647 GCF_036815105.1 Streptomyces sp. IBSBF 3136 | reverse complement strand
GGGCCGGAGCGGCGGTGGCCCGGCCCCTGAAAAAGGGGACGGTCAGCCCTTGATCGCGCCCTGCATGATCCCGCCCACGATCTGCTTGCCGAACAGCAGGAAGGCGATCAGCAGCGGCAGCGTGCCGAGCAGCGCACCGGCCATGATCACGGCCTGGTCCGGGACATAGCCGGTACCGAGGGAGTTCAGGGCCACCTGCACGGTCGGGTTCTGCTGGGTCAGGGCGATGATCGGCCACAGGAAGTCGTTCCAGGCGAACACGAACGTCAGCAGCCCGAGCACCGCCATCGCGGGGCGCGCCGCCGGGAAGACCACGTGCCACACGACCCGCAGGCTGCTCGCTCCGTCCATCCGGGCGGCCTCGATCAGCTCGGTGGGCAGCGCCTGGACCAGGTACTGCCGCATGAAGAACGTGCCGAACCCCGTCACCAGACTCGGCAGGATCACCGTCTGGAGCTGGTTCGACCAGCCGAAGTCCGACATCCACAGGTACAGCGGCACCACGGCGAGCTGCGGCGGGATCATCATCGTGCCGATGGTCAGCAGCAACAGCAGGCCGGAGAACCGGAACCGCAGCTTGGCGAAGGCGAAGCCGGCCAGCGTGGCGAACAGCACCGTGCTCACCGTGATCGTGCCCGCGACGATCAGCGAGTTGAGCATGGCGGTGCCGAGCCCGGCCTGCTCCCAGGCGGCCTGGAGGTTCTTGAAGAGGTTGCCGCCGAACCACAGCGGCGGCGGGGTCTCGGCCAGCCGGCGGTCGGTGCGCGAGGCGGCGATCGCCGTCCACACCAGCGGTGCCAGCGAGACCAGCGCGAAGAGGACCAGCACCACGTAGGTCACCGGGCCCGCGTGCAGCTGCTTGCCCGCGCCCATCACCCGGCGCCGCTCCCGCCTGGTCCCGGACGCCGGCGCCAGGGTCAGTTCACTGGTGGTCATTGGGACTTCCTCAGCCGTCGGGTGAGCAGCAGGTTGACCGCGGCGACGATCAGCAGGATCAGGAACATCGACCAGGCGATCGCGGACGCCTTGCCGAGGTTGCCGATGATCCAGCCCTGGTCGTACATGTACAGGCCGAGCGTCTGGTACTGGTGCTCGGAACCGCCCTTGGAGCCGCTGACCCCGCCGAACAGCAGGACCTCACCGAAGAGCTGGGTCGCGCCGATGGTGGAGACGACCACCGTGAACAGGATCGTCGGCCTGAGCTGCGGGATCGTCACATGGCGGAACTGCTGCCAGCGGCTCGCGCCGTCGAGCGCCGCCGACTCGTACAGGTCGATCGGGATCGCCTGCATGGCCGCCAGGTAGATCAGCGCGTTGTAGCCGGTCCAGCGCCAGATCACGATCGTGGACACCGCGAACTGGGAACCCCAGTCCGACTCGCGCCAGTTGATGGCGTCCACGCCGAAGAAGTGCAGCACCCAGTTGACCATGCCGCCGTCCCACGAGTACAGCAGCGTGAAGACCAGGGTGGCCGCCGCCACCGAGGTGGCGTACGGGGTCAGCATCACCACGCGCCACACGGTCGAGCCGCGCAGCTTGTAGTTGAGCAGGTGCGCCAGCCCGAGGGCGGCCAGCAGCTGCGGCACCGTCGACAGCAGACCGATGGTGAAGGTGTTCTCCAGCGCGTTCCAGAAGAACTCCGAGGAGAACAGGTTCTTGTAGTTGTCCAGGCCCGCCCAGGTCTGGTGGTCAAGGGCGGACAGCTGCACGTTGTGCAGCGAGTACCAGGCGGTGTAGAGCAGCGGGACCAGGGAGAAGGCACCGAAGAGGACGAAGAAGGGGGCGACGAACGCGTACGGCGACGCCTTCATGTCCCAGCGGTACAGCCGGCTGCGCCAGGAGTCGGCGCCCGCCGGCGCACCGCCACCGTGAGCGCCCCGGGCCGCGCCCGGCGGGGTGCCGGGCGCGGCCTCGGCGCTCGACGCGGGATGCGCGAGAGCCTGCTTGGAGCTGGTCACTGGCCGAGCACGTCCTTGATCTCGTTCTTGGCCGCGTCCCAGCCCTGAGCGGGCGACTTGCCCTTCTGCTCGACCTGGAGGATGCCGACGTCCGTGATCGCGGTGCCGATCGGCTGGTCCTTGATGCCGAAGTACTGCGTCGGGATCGTCTTCGCCGAGTCGGAGAAGATCTGGGTGATCGGCGCGTTCGAGAAGTAGGCCGTGGTGTCTGCGGCCGGCTTCAGGTTCGCGTACGCCGACGGGGTCGACGGGAAGCTGGCCTGCTTGGCGAAGACCTTGGCCTGCTGCTCCGGCGCGGTCAGCCACTTGGCCAGGGCTATGGCCTCCTTCTGGTGCTTGCCGGCGGTCGGCACACCGATGAAGGAACCGCCCCAGTTGGCCGCGGTCGGCGCCGCCGCCACGTCCCAGTTGCCCTTGCCGGAGTCACCGGACTTCTGCTCGATGTAGCCGACCATCCAGGCGGGACAGGCCACGGTGGCGAAGGTGCCGTTGGCGAAGCCCTGGTCCCACGGCTTGTCGAACTGCTTGAGCTTCGCCGACATGTTGCTGGTCGCCACGCTCATCGCGACATCCCAGGAGGACTTCACCCCGGAGGACTTGTCCCAGATGACGTTGCCGTCCTTGTCGTAGTAGCGCTGGTCGGCGCCACCGAGGGAGGCGTTGTAGACCGAGGAGGCGGAGTCCACGAACTTGGTGCCCTTGGGCGCCTTCTTCATGTACTGCTTGCCCACGTCGACGTACTTGGCCCAGTCGCCCTTCCACTGCTCGGCGAGCTTGGTCCGGTCCGTCTCGAGACCGGCCTTCTTGAACAGGTCCTTGCGGTAGCAGATCGCCATCGGGCCGATGTCCGTGCCGAGGCCGATCGTCTTGCCGTCCTTGGTGGTGGCCTGCGCGAGCTTCCAGTCCAGCCACTGCGACTTGTCGACCTCCTTGCCCAGGTCGACGAACTTGTCCGCCTGGGTCTGGACGGCCTCGGTGATGTTGCCGACCTCGATGGCCTGGATGTCGTCGGTGCCGGAGCCGGCCTGGAGGCGGGTGAGCACCTTGGGCCAGTAGACGTCGGTACGGGTGGTGACGTTCTCCTTGATGTTGATGTCGGGATGGAGCTTCATGTACTCGTCGTAGAGGCCGGCCTGCTTGTAGCCGAAGACGCCGAAGGTCCCGATGGTCAGCGTGATGTTGCCCTTGCCGTTGCCGCCGTCCGAGTTGTTCGACGAGCCGTCGTCCGAGTCGTTGGCGCAGCCGGCCAGCAACCCCGTGGTCAACGCGGCGACAGCCGTGAAGGCCATCAGTCGCTGAGACCGTCGGATGCTCGTGCGCATTGCGTCCTCCTGTTGCCTGACGTGCCGACCCCCCGGCCAACTGCATGGAATTGGGCCCGTTCATTGTCGCTGCGGCTCGGGCGGGGAACGTGCGGGATATGTATGTGTCAGGGGTTGTGGGAGCGCTCCCACCAGTGATGTGTTGAAGGGTCGCCGGTCGGGGGCGGGGTGTCAAGGGACCGGACGCGGCGGGATGCGTTCGGTTACCTGAGTGTTAACTGGCCTCCCCGGCCCCCACGGTGGCGGTCCACCGTCTGGCCAGGGCTGTTAGATTCCAGCCAACGGGGATGTCGGTGCAAGGGAGGCGGAGCCCATGGCAGGCCACGGAGTGCGGGGCCGGGGCGGGGGACGGCCCACGCTCGAGGAG
>NZ_JAJSZC010000394.1:0-3658 GCF_036815105.1 Streptomyces sp. IBSBF 3136 | reverse complement strand
GTCCGGGACCGTGGCGGGGACCGGCACCATGACGGGGTTCGCGGCTGTGCCGGGCACCGTGACCGGGGCGGCGACGGGGATCGTCGTGGGGGTGGCTCCCGGACCGGACGTGGAGACGGCTCCGGAAGCGGCGCCCGGGTGGCCCACGGCCGGGACGCTCCCGGAGGAGGACCGCTCGGAGACCGGCGACCCCCTCGTGTTCGCGCCGAGCCGGCGCGACCGGGCCGGGCTCGCCCTGCGGGAGCGGCTGCCGGTGTGGGTGCAGGCGCGCTGCGGAGTGGAGCGGCGGGGAGTGGTCGCGCTCGCCGTGGTGCTCATGGTGGCGGCCGTGCTCGCCGTCCACCACTTCTGGGCCGGCCGGACGCAGACCGTGAGCGCTCCCCAAGTGGTACGGGCGCAGACTCCGTTCACCGATCGGGGCGGGAGCGCGGACGCGGACGCCAAGCCGGCCCGGGCCCCGGGCACCTCGGCCACGCCGGGCGCGGAGATCGTCGTCGACGTGGGCGGCAAGGTCCGCAGGCCCGGTGTCCGGCGGCTGCCGGCCGGCTCGCGGGTGGCCGACGCGCTGCGGGCGGCCGGTGGAGTGCGGCCGGGCGTGAGCACCGAGGGCCTCAACCAGGCCCGGTTCCTGGTGGACGGCGAACAGGTCCTGGTCGGTGCCACCGCGGCGGCTGCGGTCCCGCCGGGGCCGGGCGGCGGCACGGGCTCCGGACCGGCGGGCCAGGGCCCGGCAGCCCCGGTCTCCCTCAACACGGCGACCGTCGACCAGCTCGACACCCTGCCCGGGGTCGGTCCCGTGCTGGCCCAGCACATCATCGACTACCGCACCCGGCACGGCGGCTTCCGCTCGGTGGACGAACTTCGGCAGGTCAACGGCATCGGCGACCGCCGCTACGGCGATCTGCGGACCATGGTGCGGCCATGAGCGGCACCCTCGGCCGAGGTGCCCCCGATCGCGGCGCCCCCGATCGCGGCGCCCCGGCCTCGGCCGACCTGCGTCTGGTGCCTCCCGCACTGGCGGCCTGGGCGACGGCCGCCCTGGTCATCGACGCCCCACCGAGGTGGAGCGCGGGCGTCGCGGCCGTCTGTCTGATCGCCGGTGCCGTCCTGCTGGCGGTCCGGCGGCGGGGGAGGCCGGGCCGGACGCCCGGCCGGTCCGGCTGGGTCCGTGCCCCGCTCGCCGCCGTGCTGCTGTGCGTGGCAGCGGCCGCCGCCTCCGCCGGGCTGCACGGTGCGGACCTGCGGCGCGGGCCGGTACCGGAGGCGGCGCGGCGGTTCGCGACCGTGACCGCCGAGGTCGAGCTGACCGGCGATCCCTGGCCGAGCAGGCCCCGGGTGCGGGGCGACCACGCGGCCCCGGTGGCGGTCCTGGCCCGGGCGGAGGTGCGCCGCGTGGAGGGCGGTGACGGAGCGGCGGTCAGCACACGTACCCCGGTACTGCTGGTCGTCGACGGGGACGTCCCGGCACCCCGGGCACCACCCACCGAAGCAGCGCCCGGCCCTCCCGCCGCACCCGCCGCGCCCGTTGCCCCCGATGAGCCGTCCGCACCCGAGGCGACCGTCGCCACGGACGGACCCGGCGCGCCGCATGCGAGCCGTGCGCGGCAGGCATGGCTCGGGCTGTTGCCCACCACCCGGTTGCGGGTCGTCGCCCGGCTGGCGCCCGCTCTGAGCGGCGCCGGAGACCGAACCGCGGCCGTGCTGCGGGTACGCGACGAGCCCCCGCCGGAGGTTGTCGCGCCACCGAGCGGGCCGCAGCGGCTGGCCGGCGGGCTCAGGGCCGGCCTGCGGGAGGCGACCGACGGCCTGCCCACGGACGCCAGGGCGCTGCTCCCAGGACTGGTCGTAGGCGACACCTCGCGGATCACGCCCGAGCTGGACGAGGCGTTCAAGGAGACGGACCTGGCACACACGCTGGCCGTGTCCGGCAGCAACCTCACGATCCTGCTCGCCCTGCTCGTCGGGCCGCCCGGCCTGGCCCAGCGCGCCGAGCGCCGCGGACTCGCCCCGCGCATCGGGCTGCCGCTGCGGGCCACCGCCCTGCTGGCGGGTGCCCTCACGCTCGCCTTCGTGATCGTCTGCCGGCCCGACCCGAGCGTGCTGCGGGCCGCGGCCTGCGGCTGTGTGGCCCTGCTCGCCCTGGCGACCGGGCGCCGCGGATCGCTCGTCCCGGCGCTGGCCACGGCCGTCCTCCTGCTGGTGCTCTACGACCCCTGGCTGGCCCGAAGTTACGGCTTCCTGCTCTCCGTGCTGGCCACCGGCGCGCTGCTTGTGACGGCACCGGGCTGGAGCGAGGCGCTGCGACGGCGCGGGGTGCCCGCGCGGCTCGCCGAGGCGCTGGCCGCGGCCGCCGCGGCGCAGGCCGTGTGCGCACCGGTCGTGGCGGTGCTGTCGGCACGCGTGAGCCTGGTGGCGGTGCCCTGCAACCTGCTGGCGGAGGCGGCCGTCGCTCCCGCCACGGTGCTGGGGTTCGCGGCGCTCGCCACGGCACCGGTGGCGATGCCGGTGGCCAAGGGGCTGGCCTGGTGCGCCGGTTGGCCGGTCGGCTGGATCGCGCGGGTCGCCCGGACCGGGGCCGCGCTGCCCGGTGGGGGAGTGGACTGGCCGGGGAGCTGGGCCGGGGCCCTGCTCCTCGCCGCGGTCACCGGGGCCGTCGTCCTGGCCGGCCGGCGGCTGTCGCGGCATCCCTGGTGGTGCGGTGCGCTGGGGGTGCTTCTCCTGCTGGTGGTGGTGCGGCCGGCGCCGCTGGCCCGGGTGGTCACCGGCTGGCCGCCGCCGGGCTGGCGGTACGCGATGTGCGACGTCGGGCAGGGCGACGCGACCGTGCTGGCGGCCGGTGAGGGGGCCGGGGTGGTCGTGGACACCGGGCCCGATCCCGTGCGGGTCGACCGCTGTCTGCGGAAGCTGGGCATCACGCGGGTTCCCCTGGTCGTCCTGACCCACTTCCACGCCGACCACGTCGCGGGGCTGCCCGGTGTCCTGCGCGGCCGCTCGGTGGCCGCGATCGAGACCACGGACTTCGAGGAACCGGCCGACCAGGTCGCGTTCGTACGGAAGGAGGCTGCCGATCGGCACATCCCGCTGACCCGGGCCACGGCAGGGGAGGAGCGGCGCACCGGACCGGTGTCCTGGCGGGTGCTGTGGCCGCCGGCCGCCCCCGCCCCGGGGCAGGTCCCGGCGGTGGAGCCGGACGGGCCGAACGACGCCAGTGTGGCCCTGCTGGTCCGGACCGGCGGACTGCGGCTGCTGCTGCTCGGGGACCTCGAACCCCCGTCCCAGCAGGCCCTGGCGCACTCACCGGCCGCGGCCGAACTCGCGGGGGTGGACGTGCTGAAGGTGGCTCACCACGGCTCCGCCTACCAGGACCCGGACCTGATACGGCTGGCCGCTCCCCGGGTGGCGCTCATCTCCTGCGGCGCCGACAACCCCTACGGCCACCCGGCACCGGCGACCGTGGCGGCGCTCCGGGCCGGCGGGGCGGTGGTCCTGCGCACCGACCGGGACGGAGCGCTCGCGATCGACGGAGGCGATGGAAAGGGCGCGAACGAGACGAGCGGCCGAATCGGTGGAGCGGCCCGGGAGGTGAGGGTGACGAGAGACTGAGCGCGAGCCTCCGACCGAGACCGGCCCCCCACGCCCCCGAGCCCGAGACCGAGAC
>NZ_JAJSZC010000393.1:0-3667 GCF_036815105.1 Streptomyces sp. IBSBF 3136 | reverse complement strand
CGTCGTCCGTACGGCCCCGTGACGGGGGCCGTACCGAACGGCGGGCCCAGGCCCTACGGCCGCAGGGCGGGCAGCGGGTCCGGGTTCAGCCTGCGGAACAGTGGTTCCCAGTCCGCCGGCGCGGTGCCCGGCTCGTTGTAGAGCTCGAAGGTGCGGCCCGCGGCCGCGGCGGAGCCCAGGGCCCGCACGCAGGCCTCGGCCACCGCGGCGCGCGAGACCCAGCCGTCACCGCGGTCGTCCTGTTCGAGCCGGACGCCCGCGCCCGCGACGCCGTCGTCGGTGAGCCAGCCCGGCCGGACGACCGTGTAGGCGAACCCCGAGTCGCGGACCGCGTCCTCGCCGCGCAACCGCCAGTCCAGCAGCCGTCCGTAGGCGTTCATCGGGTGCTCGCGCCGGGTCACGAAGATCTGGCTCACCAGGAGGAAGCGCGGTCGCACCGGGTTCTCGGCGGCCGCCGCGAGCACGTTGCGCACCCCGCTGTAGACCGTGGTCTCGGGGCTGTCCGGGCCGGAGTCGGCCGTGCCCGGTTCCACGCAGAACACCACGGCGGCCGTGCCGCGCAGCGCGGGCTCCAGCGCGTCCAGGTACCGAACGTCCGCCTGCCGCAGCTCGGTTCCGGGCGGCGGGGTCACTCCTCGTTCCGGGTGCCGGCTCACCACCCGGACCCGCTCGCCCGCCTCGGCCAGTCTCCTGGTCACGAGGGCGCCGAGCCGGCCCGCGCCGCCGATCACCGCTATGGGGCCGTGCCTGTGCATGATTCCCCCTCATCGTCTGACGCCGGTGGTCCGGCCGGGTCACACCCAGCGCAGGACGTCGTCGGCGCTTCTCAGCTCGGTCGCGGCCGGCACGCCGGTCAGCGTGGGCACCCTCAGCCGCGGGTAGACCGTGACGCCGCGGAACCGGGATCCGGGACGCAGCACGGCCCCGTCGCCGATCGCCGTGTGTCCCTCCAGCCGGGTCGGCCGGGCGCGCTCCGAGTGGATGACCGCCATCGGTCCGACGTAGGAGTCCGAGACGTCGGCGTGGGCGCCGATCACCGCGGACTCGCCGACGGCGGAGTGGACGAGCGCGCCGCCCTCACGGATCTCGGCCCCGTCGCCGACGTCCGTGTGCTCCAGCCGCACGCCCGGCCCGATCTCGACGTCATGGCCGATGCGCACCCCGGGACCGATCAGCACCGATCCGTCCTCGATCTTCTGCGCGAGCGTCGTGCCGGTCAGGTCGTCCTTGGTCTGCAGACTGCTCTCGTGGATCCAGCCGTGCGCCCCGGCCTGCCCGGAGCGCTCCATGAGCCGGTTCACGTGCTCGTACGCGCCGTCGAGCACGAGCCGCAGGGTGTGCAGGTAGTCGGGCACGTTGCCCAGGTCGCCGAGCCGCCCGATGGCGTGGGCGGCGACCGGGTGGCCGTGTCCGGCCAGCCAGGGCAGCAGGTCCCCGCCCCAGTCGAGCCGTTGGTGGGTCTGCCTGAACAGCCCCGGCTCGCGGGCCAGCAGGCGCAGCCGGCCGCAGTCCACCAGGTACATCCCGGCGTTGGTGGGCAGGGTCGCCCGTTCGTCGGCGACCGCGTCCGGGAACAGCTCGCCGAGCCGTCCGGCGGCCGGTTTCTCGACGAAGCCCGTCACCAGCCCCCGCGCGTCGGTGCGCATCACCCCGTACTTGCCGGCGATCTCCCGTGCGGTGCGTTCCACCGCGGCCACCGTCACCACGGCGTCCCGCCGGTCGTGCGTCGCGCGCAGTTCCTTCAGGTCGAAGTCGAAGAGCGAGTCGACCGGCAGCACCAGGGCCTGGCCCTGGAGGTCCCACTGTTCGAGGTTGTGCAGAGTGGCTCCGGCCGAGCCGACGTTGTAGCGGTCGAGGCGTGAGCGGGAGTAGCGCACGTCCACCCCGTGGCGCTCGCCGTGGCCGAGCAGGAGCTTGATCTGGTTGCGGTTCTCCAGACCGTGGGCCACCACGTAGAAGCGGCGGATCCCCTGGTCCCTGCAGGCTTCGACGACCCATTCGACGAGCCGCCTCCCGACGAACGGAATAAGCGCCTTGCTGCGAATGTAGTCGGATGACTCGAGGGTGATGGGCTTGGCCCGCTCCCCCCTGCCGCCCGCGAGAATGATTCCGACGGTTTCCGGATTCCGACGAGGCACTTTCGCTTCCCCCTATGAGTTCGTCGGACGTCCGCCCGGTCCTTCGGTCAGCCCCATTCCGGGTCGTGGGCGGGGGAGTTGGCCGACCGAGCGGCCGACGGTGCGTGGGTGGCCGCTTCGGCCGACTGGGCTCCGAGCCCGAGGAGGAACATGAGGGCGAATATCGCGGTGAATCGCTTGGCACTCGCTTCTATGGAATTCATATGGATTCCCTCCCAGGTGGCCGATAGGCGCTGTTGCCTTCCGCCGCGAGAAGCATGCCGCAGTCCGGGGCCGGATTTCTTCGCTTGGTAGCCTCGTGATCGCGCATTGCGCATTTCTGAAGGGGGAACGAATGTGCAGGAAGTCGGACAATCCCTCCCATCCCCATGTGGTCAGGCTCTGCGACGAGGGTCTGGCCCGGTACCGGCAAGCGCTTACGAAAGGTCCGATTGATGGGGATGTCCCCGACTGCCTCGTCGAGTTGGGGCTGATGCGGCCGTTGGCCGAAAACCCGCGGATCATGGGCGTGGTGCCGCCGGACATCGCGGTGAGCGAGTTCTGCCGGCCCATCGAGCGCGCCATCCTCGTCCAGCAGCAGGCCGTCGCGGCCGTGCGCGAGGCGCTGAGCGCGGCGGAGGACGTCTACCGCGAGGAACAGGGCACCGCCTCGGCCGACATCCGGCTGCTGCACGGGGAGGACGTGATCAGCGCGGCGCTGCAGAAGTCGGCCGACGCCTGCCGCGCGGAGCTGCTCACCGCCCAGCCGGGCGGGGGCCGGGCCACCGCACTGCTCAGCAAGGCGCTGCGCCGGACCCTGGAGCTGGCCGAGCGCGACATCCGCCAGCGCACGCTGTACCAGCACTCCGTGCGCACCCACGGCCCCACGCTCGCCTACATCGAGCAGGTGTCGGCGGTGGGCGTCGAGGTACGCACCCTCAACGAGCTGTTCGACCGGCTGATCATCTTCGACCGCAAGATCGCCTTCATCCCCGACCCGCGGCACGACCTGAAGACGACGGCCCTGACCATCGAGCACCCGGCGATCGTCCACTACCTGGCCACGGTCTTCGACCACGCCTGGCAGCGTGCGGAGCCGATCAGCATCACCCAGGAGCAGGCGCGCCCGCCGCTGATGACCGACGAGACCCGGCGCACCGTCCTGCGGCTGATGATCGAGGGCCACACGGACGCGGCCATAGCCAAGCGCCTGGGCATCAGCGCACGGACCGTCTCCACCCACATCGGCCGCGCGGCGGAGGCCCTGAACAGCAAGAGCCGCGCCCAACTGGCCTACGCCCTGGCCCAGTCCCGCCTACTGGAGGACGCGCTGGACTGACCCCACCACCCACGGACGGACCCGGCGGCCGCCGGCGGCGACGGCCCCGAGCGGGGGCCACCCGCACCCGGCGACGAAGCCGCACGGGTGGTGCGGGTGGGAACGGAATCCCGCCGAAGGCGAAGCCGAGGCGTGTCCGCACCACGCACGCACACCCGCACGCACACCGGCACCCGCACCGCACCGCACCCGCACCCGCACGGCCGCGCAC
>NZ_JAJSZC010000392.1:0-3669 GCF_036815105.1 Streptomyces sp. IBSBF 3136 | reverse complement strand
GTCCGACACCCCCGCGCCCGCTGCCCCCGCCGCGCCCGCAGCCCCCGCTTCTGCTGCCGCCTCGGCTGCGACGTCCCGGCCGGTGACAGCATCGCGCAGCCCGGGCGCGAAGAAGGCGGCCCCGGCGAACACGCCCGCGGCCGGTGGCGCGTACGCGCACGGTCCGCTGCTTGTCCTCGACGCCGACGCCGAGCGGAATGTGACCGGCTACGGCGTCGGCGGCCTGATCGTGGACGTGCCCGCCAAGTCCCTTCCCGCCCTGGTCGAGTGGACGCTGACCGAGGGACAGCTCGGGGCGGAGCGGCTGCACGGTTCGGGTAAGGACGCCGATCCGCTGCTGGTGCTCACCGAGGCGGCGTGCGAGCGCTACGGCCTGCCCGCCGCGCTGTCGCACGAGGAGCGGCTCGCCGGGCGGCTCCCCGAGGGGCACAAGGCCATCAAGCAGCTTCAGCGGGCCGAGTGGAAGCTGACCCGGCGGGGGCTGGGACCGTGGGCGCGGATCTACCGCCCCGCCCACGGCGGGCGGCGGCAGTGCGTGCAGCTGTGCATCCCTTCCTGGCGCGCCCTCGATGGCCGCGCGTGGGGGCATGCCGCCCAGCTTGAGCCGGCGGCACTGGCGCAGGTGTTGGGTGTGTACGCGACGCGGGTGATGACACCGGTGGGGTCCACAGCCGTCACCGGCCTGCAACTGATGACCGCGCTCAACCCGCCCACCCGGGCGAGTGAGCCGGACGCCGACGGCAAGCGGCACTCCGAGCACCGGCCCGGCTCGCTGGGCACGGAACCGATGGACCCGGCCCCGTGCGAGGCGACCGACGGACACCCCGTCCTCGCCGACCTGCCCCGCTTCCACGTGCGCGGCCCCGGTGAGCGGCTGTTCGAGGAGGCCTATGACTGGGCGCGGGATCTCACCGATGAGGAGTGCATGAAGCGCCACCTGGTCGGCATCGACGTCAACCTCGCCTTCGGTGCGGCCGCCAACGGCGCCGTCGTCGGCCTCGCCTCACCGCCCGAGCACGTCACCAGCCCGGCGTTCGATGCGGCGTTGCCCGGCTCGTGGCTGGTCGACCTCTCCCACGTCGACCTGAACCGGGTGAAGGTCGGCAAGCAATGGCGCGACCTCGACGGCGCCCTGCTGCCCAGCCCGTTCACGCCGACCGGCCGGCCGCCCGAGGGCCCCGCCTGGTACGCCACCCCCACCGTGGCCTACGCCGTCGAACTCGGCTACGACGTCAACCCGGTGGAAGCGTGGGTGCGCCGCGAGAGCGGCCGGGTCCTGGACGGCTGGTACAAGCGGCTACGCGACGCCTACGTCGCCACCATGGCGGACCTGGGAGTGGACGAGAAGCTGCCCCCGCACGAGTTCCTCAAGGCGATGGACGGCTACAAGAGCCGCGACCCGGAGGCGGGAATCGTCGTGGACGCCATCAAGATGACCGTCAAGGGCGGCATCGGCAAGCTGCAGGAGAAAGCCCGCGGCGGCGGCTGGAAACCGGGGCAGCCATGGGCCGCCCTCGCCCGCCCCACCTGGCGCCCCGACATCCGCGCCGCGGTCATCTCCCGGGCCCGGATCAACATGCACCGCAAGATGCTGCACCTGGCCGCGGCCACCGGCCGGTATCCGGTCGCGGTGCTCTCCGACTGCGCCGTGTACGCCGCCGACGGGCCCAGCCCGCTGGACGTCCTGCCCTACGACGCCGAAGGGAAGACCGTGCCCGGTTCCTTCCGGCTCGGCGTCTCCCCCGGGATGGTCAAGCACGAGGGCACCCAGAGCGTGCTGTGGGGTGCCAACGTCCTCGAGGAGCTCGCCGGTGACGGCCACGTCGCCAACCTCGCCCGCTACATCAAGACCGGCGAGGTCACCACCAAGGACACCGGAGAGTAGAAGCAAAGGGGGGCAGGGGTCGATGGTCACGGTCGGCGACGAACTCGACAAGGCGGTCCAGGGCGCGTTCACGCGCCCCATCCCGAAGACCGCCGGAGCGCAGATGCGTTACCTGGTCCGCCGGCACCACCGCAGCACCCGGCGCGTGGCCGAGCTGCTCGGCATCAGCCAGCGCACCGTCGAACGGTATGTGAAGAACCAGATCAAGAAGCCCCGGCCGGAGCTCGCCGACCGTCTCGAGCGTGAAGTCCGTGCGCGCTGGCAGCCGCAGGTCAGGGCCAAGGCCAAACAGGTCGCGGCCACCACCGGCGGCATCATGATCGATGTCCAGGCCCGGTTCGGCTACACCGCCGCCCCCGGCAGCACCGACGACGCCCGCGTACGCCACCTCACCCTCGCCCTGCCCCCCGACCACGCCGCCCGTCTCTTCCAAGCCCAGGAAGCCGGCCTCACCGACGACCAGCTCCGCCAGATCACCGCCGAAGCCCTCGGCGAGGTCTACTTCCGCGACAACGGCCGTCGCGCCCACGGCCTCGAAGTCGAACTCACCGACCTGATCGACCTCGACTTCGAGCTGTAGCCCGGTCAAGGGGCCGGACAGGGCAGGAAGCGGGAAAGGCGAGTTGTGGCTGCAGGGGCGTCAGGAACAGTTCGCCAATGCCATGGACGCCGCACGCGACGAGGCGAAGCAGGCGATGTGATGAGGTGACGTGACGCGGCTACGTAGTGGCCGGGAAGGCTCGCGTCCCGGTCGTGCCGGCGCCCGCGAGCAGCGGGGTCGATGCGTCTGGTGAGCGACCGGCGCCCCGTGAAGGTGTCGCGGACGGCAACGGCCAAGGCGATCAAGGTCTTCATGGACAACTCCCCCGTGAGCTGTGAGTGATCTTTCTGGCTGCAGTGTCACCCCACGCCGAGCCTGCGCCCACAGCGGCTTTGAGCCATCCTGCGCGCGCGGGCCGACCGCCGGTGAAAGCGGCGTTCCCGCGCCAACGGCCCCGTCTGTTCCGGCCGACGTGAGGCGCCAAGTCCGCCGCGGCAGGGTAACGGCCGTCCATGGAAGGCTTGCGCCGCGCAGCCTGATGAGGCCGGGAGCGGGGTTGTGCCGGCCCGCCGCCGGTAGAGCCCCGCGACCTCACACCCCGCCGCACAGCCGGCGTCGCCCTGTCCGCCATGAACGTGTCCCTGGACGGTAGGCGCGTCAAGGAGCGCCTGTGGGGCGGGGAGTGCTCGCTGTCCGACTGCCCCTGGGACCGACGCCCATCCCCGGTGTATGGAAGGTGCCCGTCACGGCAGAAATACCCGTGTGGGCACAGCATTTGTCTCCTCACCGCCGCCGCTGGCGGCGCGCCGCGTTGGGACGCAGTGAGCCGGGGCGTGCTGCCCGGCCCGGTCGGTGCTCCTACGGGCGGGGGCCGTGCTGTGGTGGGGCGGCCGGGGGCAGGCGCTGCTGGCCGCTCGGCCTGGGTGCGCCGTGCCCGCCCCCGCGGAAGGCGCTGCGGCCCTCGCACAGGGCGACGTCCGAGCGGCCGCCTGAAAAAGGCTCGCGGACCCTGTCCTGTCCGGGGCCGCGCCGGAGCTCAGGGTTGGTGCCGTGCTGAGGGCTGGTGCGTGCTGGGCGCACTCGGTCAGCCCCGAGCATCATCTTGCGCTACATGTCCGTTCGCCGTAGCCAGTGCCGTGACCGGGAAGGTTCACCGGGTCTGGGGGCCTCCCCCTGAGTGGTGGACATGCTGATACTGGATTTGCTTGATCCGGAGGAAGCGAGAACACCGCCGATGGCGATG
>NZ_JAJSZC010000391.1:0-5072 GCF_036815105.1 Streptomyces sp. IBSBF 3136 | reverse complement strand
GCGCGAGGGGATCGGCCCGCCTCACGGACGGGGAGGGGGAGCGGTGTCTGAGGGGGACGGCGGAGTTCGCCGCCCGCTGCCGCGCGTGCGGGTCCCGCCGTCGGCCGCCCGGGCCGATGGGCCGCCATGGGCCGCCGGTGGCGGGGAAGTCGCCCGGAGGACAATCCGGGTGACCGACCTCCCGAGGAACGAAGAGCCATCGCGCCGCCAACCTGCCCCTGCTCCTGTCCGAGGCCCGACGCTGGTTCGGGGACGCCGGCCACGGCTCTGGACTGTGCCCTGACTGAGCGGTCGGTCGCTCCAGTCGGCGACCGCTGCTTTGCCTGAGCGGCGGTCGGCTCAGGCCCGTGATCGTGGCTTGACTCAGTGGCGGTCGGCCTCGGCCGGTGGTCGCTCCCTGATGCGCTGGACGGCGCGGCTCAGCACGAACACGCCGACGACGATCAGCACGGCCCCGCACGCCTCGGGCACCAGCCACCAGCCGGTGCGGATGCGCTCGCCGAACAGGGTCATCCCCAGGGCCAGGCTCACCATCGCGTCGCCGATCGTCAGCGCGGGCTGGGAGGCCGCCAGCGGACCGGCCTGGAGCGAGTTCTCCAACAGGATCACGGCGGCCGCGCCCGCCAGCGCGAAGCCGTACGTCTGCCAGGACCGCAGGAACGCCGTGAACCCGTCGTCGGCGAAGGTCCCCGTGGCCGACTTCAGCAGCGCCGCGGTCAGGGCGTTGCCGGTGGCCGCGGCCGCGGCGAGCAGCGCGGCGCGGCGCACGGCCGGGCGTCCGCGACCGGCCGCCAGGATCAGCACGGCCATCCCACCCAGGCACAGCGCCAGGACCGGGATCCACCGCACGAGCGGCGCCTGGTTGGTGGAGCCGTGCGGCGCGGCCGCCGCCAGCAGCACGGCCAGGCCCATCACCACCCCGCCGACACCCCACCAGCCCCAGCGGGGCAGCCGGCGGTGCATCAGCGGGCCGGCCACCAGCAGAGCGAAGGGCAGTTCGAGGATGAACAGTGGCTGGACCAGCGCGAGCGGCCCGTTGACGAGCGCCAGGCTCTGGCACACCGCGGCGCCGATCACGCCGGCCATGCCCACCATCCAGACCGGCCGGCGTGCGAGTTCCGCCAGGATCCGTACCCCCGCGCCGCGGGTGGTGGACGCCGCCTTGCGCTGGAACGCGGTGCCGACGGCGTTGCTCGCCGCTCCCGCGACGGCGAATGCCGCGGCCAGTTCGATCACGACCCTCTCCCGCCTGCGGGCCCACCTCCCGGAGGAGCTTCGGGTCCCTTCAGACTACGAAAGCCCACGTCCACCCGCCCCGCGGCACCACCGCGCCGCGCCTCCCGGCCCCGAATCGGCGCACACCCGCCGGGGCGCCCCCCCAACGGCCAGGACACCCACCGGCCCGGACGCCCACCGGCGGGCGCCTACGGCGGGGACACACCCGCTGGGGTGCAACCGGCGGCGGCGCACCCGCCGGGGTACAGACTCGTTGGGGCGCCCGTCGGTCGGCGCACACCCGCCGGCACTCACCCGCTGGGGCGCATGCCCGCTGGCTTGCGCCCACCGGCCGCGGCCTACCCGCCGGGTGCCCATCGGGTGGCGGGCACAGGCTAGTGCGTAGCCGCCGGGTGCCTAGCGGCCGACGACGCACACCCGCTGGGTCGCCCACCCGCCCGCGGCCTACCCCTCCCGGGGGCGCCCATCTGTTGGCGCGCACACGGTGGTGCATACCCGCCGGTTGCCCATCGGCCGGTGGGCACCCGCCGGGGCGCCTACCGGCCGGGGCATGACCGTCGGGGTGCCCACCGGCCGGGGCGGGCGTACCCGCTGGGGTGCCCGCCCGGCGCGCACCCGGCTCTCGTGCCCTGCCGGTGCGCACCCCGGCCGGCGCCCATCCGCTGGGGCACACACCCGCCAAGGTGCCACCGGCCGAAGCGCACCCCGCTCACGCCGGCGGTAGCGCACCCGATCACACCCGGCTGGACGTGGCCGTGTCCGCGGACAGCCGTTGGGCCAGGTAGATCGGGATCACCGACAGCAGGACGAGGACGGCGGCCACCACGTTCACCACGGGTGCCTGCTGCGGGCGGGTCATGTTGTCGAAGATCCAGATGGGAAGGGTCTGGATCCCGGGTCCGGCGGTGAAGGTGGTCACCACGATCTCGTCGAAGGACAGGGCGAAGGCGAGCAGCCCGCCGGCCAGCAGCGCGGAGCGCAGCAGCGGGAAGGTGACGTCCACGAAGGCGCGGAACGTGGTCGCGCCGAGGTCCATCGCCGCCTCCTCGTACGAGCCCGCTGTACGGCGCAGCCGGGCCACCACGTTGTTGAAGACCACGACGATGCAGAAGGTGGCGTGGCCGACGATCACGGTGAACAGGCCGAGCCCCACCCCGAGCGGCCGCAGCACGGTGCCGAAGGCCGAGTTGAGGGCGATGCCCGTGACGATGCCGGGCAGCGCGATCGGCAGCACCACGACGAAGGACACGGTCTCGCGGCCCAGGAAGCGGTGCCGGGCCACGGCGAACGCGATAAGCGTGCCGAGCACCAGGGCGATGGCGGTGGCGCCCAGGCCCGCCTTCACGGACACCCACACCGCCTCACGCGCACCGGAGTTGTCCGCGGCCACCGACCACCAGTGCAGGGTGAGCCCGGGCGGCGGCCAGCTCGCGCTGCGGTCGGGGTTGAGGGAGTTGACGAGCACGAGCAGGAGCGGGACGTAGATCACCGCGAAGCCGAGTGCGGCGGCGATGCGCACAGCGGTGCGGGCGGTGCGGCCGAGATGCATGTCGCTCCTCTCCTACAGGCTGTTCAGGGCGCCCGTGCGGCGGATCGCCAGCAGGTACAGCACGATCACGACGACGGGTACGGTGCCCAGCGCCGCCGCCATGGGCAGGTTGAGTTCGATGTTGGAGTACACGAGGTTCCCGATGAGCTGGGTCTTGCCGCCGACGATCTGCACGGTGATGTAGTCGCCGAGGCTGAGCGAGAAGGTGAACACGGAACCGGCGGCGAGAGAGGGCAGCACCATGGGGAGCACCACCGAGCGGAAGGTGCGGCCGGCCCGGGCGCCGAGGTCGGCGGAGGCGTCGAGCAGGTTCGCCGGAAGCTGTTCGAGCGCCGTGTGGAGCGGCAGGATCATGTACGGCAGCCACAGGTAGGTCAGGGTCAGCACGGTGGCGGGCAGACCGAAGCCGGGGCCGCTCAGCCCGAAGGGCGCGAGCATCCAGTCGGCGAGACCGCCCTCGGAGAGGATGAGCCGCCAGGCGTACACCTTCACCAGGTAGCTCGCCCACAGCGGGGTGAGGATGGCCACCACGAGCAGCGGGCGCCACCTCGGCCGGGCCACCCGGGCGGTGTAGAAGGCGACCGGGAAGGCGATCACGGCGCACAGGGCGGTCACCGCGAGCGCCACTCCGACGCTGCGCAGGATCACCTGGCGGAAGACCGGCGTGGTGAACAGCGTGCGGAAGTTGTCGGTCGACCAGACCTTCACCACCTCGGAGGTGAAGGAGTCCGTCGTCCAGAACGCCGAGACGAACAGCACCGTCAGCGAGCCGAGGTAGAGGACCGCCAGCCAGAGCAGCGGGCCGGTGAGCAGCAGGGTCAGACGGAGCCGGGGCCTGGTGTGCAGTGCCCCGGCGAGGGGGGGGGGGGGGGGGGGGGGGGGGGGGGGGGGGGGGGGGGGGGGGGGGGGNCCCCAGCCAGACCAGCGGGCCGTTGAGCAGCGGGGTCTGACGGAGCGGGGGCGGGGGGGGCCGCCCCCCCCCGAGCCGCCGGACGGTGCCTCGTCCGGCGGCGGTCGGCGTGTCGGTCGTCACGGCTCAGCCCTTGATCTCGGTCCAGGCCTGCACCCACTTCGCATACGGCACGCAGCGGACGTCCTTGCGTCCGTCCAGGCACTGCTCGATGGGCGTGTTCCAGAAGGCGATGTTCTTCCAGTAGCCCTCGTCGGCGGCGTGGTAGGTGTCGCAGAAGTTCTTGTCGCTGGTCAGGGCGCACGCCTTGGCGTTGGCCGGGGCCTCGCCGAAGTACTCGGCGACCTGGGCGTTGACCTTGGGGGAGACGATCCAGTCGAGCCACTTGTAGGCGCAGTTGGGGTGCTTGGCCTTGGCCGAGACCATCCAGGTGTCGGACCAGCCGGTGGAACCCTCCTTGGGCACGAACGCCTTGATCTTGGCGCCCTCGCCGGCGGTGAGGCTGGCGATGACCTGCCAGCTGGTGCCGACCACGGAGTCCCCGCTCTTGAAGGCGGAGATCTCCTTGAGGTAGTCGCTCCAGTACTCGCCGATGTCCGCGTTCTGCTTCTTCAGCAGGGCGACGGACGCGTCGAACTGCTTCTGGTCGAGCGCGTACGGGTCCTTGATCTTCAGTTCGGGCCGGGTCGCCTTGAGGTAGAGGGCGGCGTCCGCGATGTAGATCGGCGAGTCGTAGGCGGTGACGTGTCCCTTGTACTTCGCCGCGTCGTCGAAGACCGCCGACCAGGAGGTGGGCGCCGGTCGCACCTTCTGGGTGTTGTACATCAGCAGGTTGGCGCCCCTGCCGTGCGGGATGCCGTACATCCGGCCCTTCACGGAGTTCCAGGCCCCGTTCTTCAGGCCGCTGAAGACGTCCTTGTAGTTGGGGACGAGGGCGGTGTTGACCGGGGCCGCGTCGCCGGAGGCGATCAGGCGCAGGGAGGCGTCCCCGGACGCGGAGACGGCGTCGTACTCCCCGGTCTTCATCAGTTTGACCATCTCGTCGGAGCTGGTGGCGACCTTGGAGTGGACCTGGCAGCCGGTCTGCTTCTCGAAGTCGCCGACCCAGTTCACCTTGGGGTCGTTGGAGCCGTCCTCGACGTAACCGGCCCAGGCGACCAGGTTGACCTGGCCCTCGGTCCTGCCGAGCTTGGTCGGGGCCTTGAGGTCGGGCGGGTTGAGACCGGTGGCCGGGGAACTGCCGGAGCCGCACGCGGCGGTGAGCAGCAGCGCGGCCGTGCCGGCCGCGGCCGACAGGGTTCGGGTGAGACGCACGACGTACTCCATCGGGGACGGGGACGGGGATGTTGAGGGAGGGCAGGGAGGAAGGAGGGGACG
>NZ_JAJSZC010000390.1:0-3761 GCF_036815105.1 Streptomyces sp. IBSBF 3136 | reverse complement strand
GGGGGGGGGCGGGGGCCCCGGCCCCGGCCCCGGGCGCGCGGCCACGGTCGGTCGACGGCACCGGCTGCCCGTCCCGGGAGTGACCGCCGCGGGACGGCCACTGGCATGACGGCGCGTCACCCGTCGGAGGGACTTCCCGGCGCCGGTGAGCCGGAGAACGGCGCACTGGTGCCGACCATCGCTGAAAGGGCCGTCAGCAGGATGGAGGGATCCCGGTGGCCGTCGTCCCGGTGGGCGTCGAGCATTCCAGGAGGAGTCGGCGCCCGGCCTCGCTCCGGCCCTCTTCCGCCGGGTTCACCACGATGCGGCGCAGCAATGAGCACCAGCCCTGAAAGCGCAGTCGGCCGCGTCTTCCCGACGGAAGCCACGCGGTCACGCCCCCACCGAAGGAAAGGCTCCAGGATGTCACGCTTGGCGCGTTCGCCGCTGCCCCGGCTCCGTCCGGGCATGGCCGCCGTCACCGCCGTCGCCGCCGTGCTGGCCGTCGGCGGCTCGCAGTCGGCCGCCACGGCCGCGGCACCGCCGTCCGTCCCCCGCGCACAGGACACCGGTGCCGGCGTCCCCCTCAAGGGCGGCGCGCCGGCCGGTGTGGCCACGCTCTCGGACAAGCTGACGACTCCGTGGGGCATCGCGTTCCTGCCGGGCCGGAACGCGGCGCTGGTCACCGAACGGGACACCGGCGTGGTCTGGAAGGTCGCCCTGGACGGGACCAAACAGCGGCTCGGGACGGTGCCCAACTCGGTGTGGAACCTGCAGACCCAGGACAAGGGCGGTCTGCTGGGCGTCGCCGCGTCACCGACCTGGAACGGGAGGACGGACAAGGACGTCTTCTTCATGGAGACCACGGCCGGCGACAACCGCGTGGTCCGGATGAGCTACGACGGCAGGACGCTCAGCGGCTACACCCCGGTGCTGACCGGCATCGTCAGGGACACCCAGCACAACGGCGGGAAGATCGCCTTCGGCCCCGACGGTTACCTCTACGTCACCACGGGCGACGCGCAGCAGTCGAAGCTGGCGCAGGACAGGAACTCCCTCAACGGCAAGATCCTGCGGATCACCCGGACCGGTGCCGCGGCGCCCGGGAACCCGTTCGGCAACCGCGTCTACAGCTACGGCCACCGCAATCCCCAGGGCCTGGCCTGGGACAGCACCGGCCGGCTGTGGGAGACCGAGATCGGCCAGGACGCCTGGGACGAGCTCAACCTCGTGAAGCCGGGCCGCAACTACGGCTGGCCCGCCTGCGAGGGAGGCTGCTCCGCCGCGGGCATGACGAACCCCAAGATGGTCTGGAAGCCCTCCGGCGGCGGCGTGCCCGCCCAGATCGCGATCGTCAGGAACGTCATCTACGTCGCGACCCTGAGCGGCCACCGGCTGTGGCGGGTGCCGATCGACGCCACCGGCGAGGCCGTCGGGCCGGCGAAGGCCTACTACCAGGGCGCCTACGGCCGGCTGCGGGCGCTGGCGAAGGTCCCCGGGGCCGACCGGCTCTGGCTGGGGACGAGCGACCGCGGCGCCGAGAAGGACCTCCTCCTCCAGGTGACCATCAAGTGAAGACCCCCCTCCCGCACCGGGAGGGTCAACTCACCCCTGTCGAAAGGAAGGTACGCACCATGACCGAAGCCGTCGAGCAGGCCGGGCAGACCCGCGCCGAGGAGACCGAGCAGACCGCCTGGCAGACCCCCGGGTACTCGGTGGTCGACACCGCGCTCGAGGTCACCGCCTACTCCCTCTCCGTCCGCTAACCGCCGCCGTGCTGCTGCAGGTGCTCGGCACCGCGGCCGGCGGCGGCATCCCCCAGTGGAACTGCGCGTGCCCCGGGTGCTCCGGGGCACGCGCCCACAGCTGTCGGCGCCGCGGACACGCGTCCCTGGCCGTCCGCACCGACGAGGGCCGCTGGTACCTCGTCAACGCCACCCCCGACATCGGCGACCAGATCGAGACCCACCCGGTCCTGCACCCCGGACCCGGCCCCCGGCAGACACCGGTCGCCGGCGTGGTCCTCACCGACGCCGAACTCGACCACACCCTGGGCATCTGGCGGCTGCGCGAGGCCCGGAGCCTGGAGATCCTCGCCACGCCCCCGGTGCGCCAGGCCCTCGACGAGCGCCTGCGCCTGAGCGAGGTGCTCACCCCGTACACCGACCTGACCTGGCGGGAGCTGGAATGCCGGGTCGCCCTTCCGCTCGACCCCACCGGCCCCGGCACGGGCCTGCGGATCAGCGCCGTGCCCGTCTCCGGCAAGCGCCCCCGGTACGCCGCCGGCGCCCCCGCGCACGAAGCCTGGGTCGTGGCACTGCGCCTGTACGACCCGGCCGCCGGCACGTCCGCCCTCTACGCCCCGGCCGTGGCCGAGTGGTCCGAGGAACTGCACCGGGCCGCGGCCGAGGCCGACTGCGTCCTCGTCGACGGCACCTTCTGGGACGACGAGGAACCCCGCCGCACCGGAATCTCCACCCGCACCGCCACGGGCATGGGCCACCTGCCCATCGACGGACCGCGCGGCACCGCCGCCGTGCTCGCCACGCTGTCCGCCCGCTGCCTCTACACCCACCTCAACAACACGAATCCCCTCGTCGATCCCGCGGCGCCGCAGCACAAGCGGCTCGCCCGGCTGGGCGTCGAGGTGGCCGACGACGGAATGGTGATCGAGCTGTGACCACGACACTCGCCCCGCCGACGGAGCCCTGGAGCCCCGCCGAGTTCGAGGCCCGCCTGCGCGCGGTGGGCCAGGGGCGCTACCACGACCGCCATCCCTTCAACGTCCGTATGCACGAGGGCGATCTGAGCAAGGCCGAACTGCGCCGCTGGATCACCAACCGCTTCCACTACCAGATCCACATCCCGGTCAAGGACGCGCTGATCGTCGCCAAGCTGGACTCGTCGCGGCTGCGGCGCATGTGGCTGCGGCGGATCGAGGACCACGACGGACGCGCCGAGGGCGAGGGCGGCATCGAGCGCTGGCTGCGGCTCGGCGAGGCGGCCGGCCTCGACCGCCGCACCCTGCTGTCGGGGGAGACCGTGCTGCCCGGCGTACGGCTGGCCGTGGAGGGCTACGTCAACTTCTGCCGCCTGCGCTCGCCGCTCGAGGCCGTGGCCGCCTCGCTCACCGAACTGAGCGCGCCCGGCCTCATGCGCGTGCGCATCGAGGCGTTCGAGCGCCACTACCCCTGGATCGCGGCCGACGGCCTCGCCTACTTCCGCACCCGCGTCGACCAGGGCCGGCGCGACAGCGCCGAGGCGCTGGAACTCGTCCTGGAGTGGGCCCGCACCCGCCCGGACCAGGAACGGGCCGTGGCCGCGCTCTCCTTCAAGTGCGACGTGCTGTGGGCCCTGCTCGACGCTGTCGAGTGCGCCGGACGGCCCGGGGCCGACGGGCAGGACGCGCCGGCGGACCGTGCGGACCGGGACGACCGGGGCGACCGGGACGACCGGGACGAGCGACGGGAGCGCGTGTGATGTCCGGGCCCGACCCCCAGTGGTGCCCGTCCCTCGCCCCGGCGCTGACCCTGCGGCACGACAGCGTGCGCGGCACGGACCTGCTGGTCATGCCGGAACGCGTGGTCGTCCTCCAGGGGCACGCCGGTGCGGTCGTCGGTCTGTGCGACGGCACCCGCACCGTGCCCGGGATCGTCGGCGAACTGGCCGAGCGCTTCCCCGGCGCGCCGGTGGCCGGTGAAGTCCCCGCCTTCATCGACCGGTTGCGGCAGGAGGGCTGGCTCAAGTGACCGACCCCGCCGCCCCCGCCGCCACCCCGGCGC
>NZ_JAJSZC010000389.1:0-3773 GCF_036815105.1 Streptomyces sp. IBSBF 3136 | reverse complement strand
GGGCGAGGGGGTCCGGGGCGGCCGGGTCGGTGAGGGCCGCGGGATCGGCACCGGCCGCGCCCGGTACGCCCTTGACGGTGCCGCCGGGGCCGAGGAAGGCCGGGTCGCCGCCGGGGACCATGCCCAGCTCACGGGCGCGGCGCTGCAGGGCGTCGGGGGACGAGTAGGCGTCGATGTCCCGTTGCAGGGCCTGTTCCTCGTCGGTGAGGGTCTTCGTCCGCTTCTGCAGGGCGTCGAGCTTGAACGACCCTTCGCTGAGTGCGGAGTTCAGCACCAGCAGCCCGATGAGGCCGCCGCCGAGCAGCAGGACGACGAGAAGGACGAACGGGGCGCGGGCCGCCCGGGCCCGGCCGACCGGGAAGAGCCGGGCGAGCCGGGCCGCCCTCCCCTTGAGTTCGGGTTTCCTGCTCACTGGCCCTCCGGTGGCTCCGGCGCGCCGACAGGTGCGTCCGGAAACCCAACCGACCCGGATCCGCTCACTCGGCGTCCTCCCTGATGCGCTCGGCACCCCGCAGCCTGGCCGGGGCGGCCCTGCGGTTCTCGGCGATCTCTTCCTCGGTGGGAAGTTCGGCACCGCGCGTGAGCAGCTTGAGCCGCGGCTGGTAGCGCTCGGGCACGACCGGCAGCCCGGGCGGCGCCGTGGACGCGGCGCCGGCCGCGAACACCTGCTTCACCAGCCGGTCCTCCAGCGAGTGGTACGACAGCACGGCGACCCGGCCGCCGACGTCGAGCGCCTTGACCGCGGCCGGGATCGCCCGTTCCAGGACGGACAGTTCGCCGTTGACCTCGATGCGCAGCGCCTGGAAGGTGCGCTTGGCGGGGTTGCCCCCGGTGCGCTTGGCGGCCTGTGGCAGCGCGTCCCGGATCAGTTCGACGAGCCGCGCGCTGTTGTCGAACGGCTCCTTCTCGCGCTCGCGGACGATGGCGGAGACGATCCGCTTGGCCTGCTTCTCCTCGCCGTAGGCGCGCAGGATGCGCACCAGTTCGCCCGGCGGATAGGTGTTGAGGACCTCGGCGGCGCTGATACCGGTCGTCTGGTCCATGCGCATGTCGAGGGGGGCGTCCTGGGCGTAGGCGAACCCCCGGTCGGCCTCGTCCAACTGCATGGAGGAGACGCCGAGGTCGAACAGCACGCCCCGCACGCGCGGGACGCGCAGCCGGTCCAGCACCTCGGGCAGCTCGTCGTAGACGGCGTGCACGAGGGTGGCGCGCTCGCCGAAGGGGGCGAGCCGCTCGCCGGAGAGCCGCAGCGCCTCCTTGTCCCGGTCGAGGCCGATCAGCCGCGCCTCGGGGAACCGGGTCAGCAGTGCCTCGCTGTGGCCGCCGAGGCCGAGGGTGCAGTCGACGACCACCGCTCCCGGCCGCTCCAGTGCGGGTGCCAGCAGGTCCAGGCACCGCTGGAGCATCACCGGGACGTGTCGACTCTGGCTCAAGGGGGCCTCTCAGGTCCGGCGGGCGGTACGCACCGCCGGGTCCCCGCCCGCTCTGTGAAGGGGAGGCCTGCCGGCGCCGGAAGCGTCAGCCGACCGGGAGCGGGAGGAGGCCGAGCCGTACGTACGCGCCGCGCACGCGGGGAGACGGTCCGGGTGTCGTGCCGGGGTCTCCTGGGGTTTCACCAGCGGGGAGAGCCGCGCCTCCCGCTTCGCGTCACTTTAGTCCACCGTGTCGCGCGGTCAATCAACCGGCCTGCGCGTCGCGTACCGCATCCCGGCACGGTCCGCACTTCGGGGGATTCACCCTCCCGGACCCTGTTTGCCCTCCGTGTGGATCAGCTCACAACCCGCCACGATGGCGTTCTTTGTCCGCTCTCCCACCCGGCCGGGCACGGGGCCGACCAGTAACGTCGTGGCCATGACGATTTCGGCAGCAGCTCCCCACGGGTCCGACGGCGGCGCCATAGCGGGCGAGGGCACCGTCACGGACCGCCTCGTCGAGGCCAACGAGCACTACGCCGACGCCTTCGGCGACCCGGGCATGGACGCCCGGCCGGTCCTGCACGTCGCGGTCGTGGCCTGCATGGACGCCCGGATCGACCTGCACAAGGCGCTCGGCCTGCGGCTCGGCGACTGCCACACCATCCGCAACGCCGGCGGTGTCGTCACCGACGACGTGATCCGCTCACTGACCATCAGCCAGCGCGCGCTCGGCACCCGCAGTGTCGTGCTGATCCACCACACCGGCTGCGGCATGCAGACCCTCACCGAGGACTTCCGGCACGAGCTGGAGATGGAGGTCGGCCAGCGCCCGTCCTGGGCCGTGGAGGCGTTCCGCGACGTCGACCAGGACGTGCGGCAGTCGATGCGGCGCGTGCGCACCTCGCCGTTCCTGCCGCACACCGACGACGTGCGCGGCTTCGTCTTCGACGTCACGACCGGCCGGCTGCGCGAGATCGACCCGGCCTGACCGGCGTGCTCGGGCCCGGTCGCACCGGGTCCGCCGGGCCGCCCCGGCAGCCGCCGGACGGCGACGAGCCGCCCCACCGCATCGCGAGAGCCCGCATAAAAGACCGCAAGCCCGACAAAGTGCGGGCAGTTGTCCACAGGCGAGTGACACGAATCGGTAACGGCAGCAAGAATGCGGTGTGTGGACGTCGCGTGGAACCTTTTCCACGCGGTGTCCGTGTTTTCGGGGTGGGCCGGTTTCGCATCACAGAGCGTCGGCCCGAGTAAGAACGGGCCGAGGAGGGCCGGGTGACGACCTATGACGATCGAGCGAGCCTCACTGATCTGACCGCCACTGTGGAGCGGGTCCGCAGTTCGGTGGAGGGTGTGATCGAGGGCAAGCCCGAGGTCGTACGGCTTTCGCTGACCGTACTGCTCGCCGAGGGACACCTGTTGATCGAGGATGTCCCCGGTGTCGGCAAGACGATGCTGGCCAAGGCGCTGGCGCGGTCCATCGACTGCTCGGTGCGGCGCATCCAGTTCACGCCCGACCTGCTGCCGTCGGACATCACCGGTGTGTCCATCTGGGACCAGCAGCGCCGGGACTTCGAGTTCAAGCCGGGCGCCATCTTCGCCCAGATCGTGATCGGCGACGAGATCAACCGCGCCTCGCCCAAGACCCAGTCGGCGCTGCTGGAGTCCATGGAGGAGCGGCAGGTCACCATCGACGGGCAGAGCTACGAACTGCCGAGTCCCTTCATGGTGGTGGCCACCCAGAACCCGGTCGAGATGGAGGGCACCTACCCGCTGCCCGAGGCACAGCGGGACCGTTTCATGGCCCGGGTCTCCGTCGGTTACCCGAGCGTCGAGGCCGAGCTGCGGATGCTGGACGTGCACGGCGGCGTCTCCCCGCTGGAGGACCTCCAGCCGGTGGCGCACGCGCACGAGATCGTGAAGCTGATCGAGGCGGTGCGCGGCGTGCACGTCTCCGAGGCGGTGCGCCGGTACGCGGTCGAGCTGGTCGCGGCCACCCGCAGCCACCCCGACCTGAGACTGGGCGCCTCCCCGCGCGCGACGCTGCACCTGCTGCGCGCCGCCAAGGCGTCCGCCGCCCTGGCCGGCCGGGAGTACGCGCTGCCGGACGACGTGCAGGCGCTCGCGGTCGCGGTGCTCGCGCACCGGCTGCTGCCCACCGCCCAGGCGCAGCTCAACCGCCGCACGGCCGAGCAGGTCGTGCAGGAGATCCTGCAGCACACGGCCGTCCCCGCGGCACCGGGTCAGCAGACCGGCTTCGGCGGCCTCGGCCGCGTCATCCCCGCCTATCCCCAGCAGCCCCCGCGGGGTCTGTGATGAGCGCCGGGGGGGCGGGGCAGGCGGAGGCCGACCGCGGGG
>NZ_JAJSZC010000388.1:0-3829 GCF_036815105.1 Streptomyces sp. IBSBF 3136 | reverse complement strand
GCCCGCACCCCCGCGGCCTCACCTTCCGCCTCCGCCGGGAAATCCGCTCCCGGCTCGCCCTCCACCACCCCCTCGGCGTCCGCGACGAAGGCCGAGGCCGGTCGGAAGGACCGCGGTCCCGAACCCCAGGGCACCTCGGCCGCCACCACCGGCGGCGCCCCGGACCGCACCACCGCCCCCGCCGCCACCTGCCGGGTCGCCTACCATCTGGACAGCCAGTGGGCCTCCGGTTTCCAGGCGACCGTCACCGTCACCACCGACAAGGCCCTCACCGGCTGGCAGGTCGCCTGGAACTTCCGCGACGGCCAGCAGGCCGGCCAGATGTGGGACGCCACGGTCCACCAGAACGGCCCCCGCGTCACGGCCACCGCGGCCGACTACAACCGGTCCGTGCCCGCACACGGCAGCCTGTCGTTCGGATTCATCGCCTCCTGGCAGGGCGAGAACCGGCCGCCCTCCGGATTCACGCTCAACGGCGCGCCCTGCGCCACGGGGTGAGCGCCGCCCGCGCCACGGGGTGAGCGCCGCCCGCGCCACCGCTCGAACGCCGTCCGCGCCACGGATCCAGTGCCGACAGCGGTGAGGAGAAAACCCGTTGACGCGCGGCGCCCCGGGGCGGGAGAGTGATCACACACGCCGGAGCGGCGTGCGAAGCGCGAGCGGAATCGAGGAGGTGTCGACCGATGGCTGTCACTGTGCCGGGCGCTGCCCGCATCCAGGAACTCCTCAAGTCCACCTCCGTGGCCACCGGCTGACCGAACCGCGCCGTACGCGCACGCCGGGGCCACCCTTGTGAAGGGTCCCCCCTTGACTTCCAGCTCCGCTGCTCTCTTTGCGCTGGCCCCCTACGGCTGGGACGACGCCTGGGCCGACGCGTTCACCCCGTACGAGGCCGAAGGGCTGCTGCCCGGCCGGGTGATCCGGGTCGACCGCGGCCAGTGCGACGTGGTGACCCCGGGCGGTGTGCTCCGGGCCGACACCGCCTTCGTCACCCCGCACGACCCGCTGCGGGTCGTGTGCACCGGCGACTGGGTCGCCGTCGAACCCGGCGGCAACCCCCGTTATGTGCGCGCGTATCTGCCGCGCCGCACCTCCTTCGTGCGCTCGACCTCCTCCAAGCGGTCCGAGGGGCAGATCCTCGCGGCCAACGTCGACCACGCCGTCATCGCGGTGTCCCTGGCGGTCGAACTCGACCTCGGACGCGTCGAACGGTTCCTCGCCCTGGCGTGGGAGTCGGGCGCCCAGCCCGTGGTCGTGCTCACCAAGGCCGACCTCGTGCCGGACCCGGTGACCCTGGGCCACCTCGTGCAGGACGTCGAGACGAGTGCGCCCGGCGTGCCCGTGCTCACCGTCAGCGCCCTGCACGGCGACGGTCTCGACACGCTCGTCGCCCTCGTCGGATCGGGCACGTCCGTGCTGCTCGGGCAGTCCGGCGCCGGCAAGTCCACCCTCGCCAACGCGCTCGTCGGCGAGGACGTGATGGACGTCAAGGCCGCCCGGGACGTCGACGGCAAGGGCCGGCACACCACCACCACCCGCAACCTGCTGGCGCTGCCCTCGGGCGGTGTGCTCATCGACACCCCCGGCCTGCGCGGCGTCGGCCTGTTCGACGCCGGCGGCGGGGTCGGGCAGGTGTTCGCCGAGATCGAGGAGCTGGCCGAGCGGTGCCGCTTCCACGACTGCTCGCACGAGTCCGAGCCCGGCTGCGCGGTCCGCTCCGCGGTCGAGGACGGGGAGCTCCCGGTCCGGCGGCTGGAGAGCTACCGCAAGCTCATGCGCGAGAACCAGTGGATCGTCGCCAAGACGGACGCCCGGCTGCGCGCCGAGATCAAGAAGGACTGGAAGCGCAAGGGCGCCCAGGGCCGGGCGGCGATGGAGGCCAAGCGGGGCCGCTGGAGTTAGTTGCCTGGCCGCGCGCCGGGCGACGGTGGAGCCGACCGGGGGCTCGCTGGAGCCGGTCCTCCGGCCGCGGTCGGGTCGGCGACGGAGACCGGGCGGGGGCGCCGAGACCGGCCCGGGCGGGGGCCGCCGCCCGGGCCGGCTGTGGCCGTCCCCCCCGATCCGGTTGTCCGCCCGGCTGCGGTCGTCCCCCCCCGATCCGGCTATGTGCCCGGCTGCGGGCGTCCCCCTCCGCGGCTGCGGCCGTCCGCCCGGGCTGGGTGTCCGATTCCCGCCAGCCGCCCCGCCGTCCGGGTCCGACAATGGGACACGTGATGGACGAGGACAGCAGGTACGAAGCGGTGCGCAGCCGGGACGGCCGGTTCGACGGCGCGTTCTTCTTCGCCGTCGAGACGACCGGTATCTACTGCCGGCCGAGCTGCCCCGCGGTGACGCCCAAGCGGCGCAACGTGCGGTTCTTCCCGACGGCGGCCGCCGCGCAGGGCTCCGGCTTCCGGGCCTGCCGGCGGTGCCGGCCGGACTCGGTGCCGGGCTCCGCCGAATGGAACGTCCGCGCGGACGCCGTCGGCCGGGCCGTGCGCCTGATCGCCGACGGCGTCGTGGACCGCGAGGGCGTCGCGGGCCTCGCCGCCCGGCTCGGCTACAGCGCCCGGCAGGTGCAGCGTCAGCTCACCGCCGAACTCGGCGCCGGACCGGTGGCCCTCGCCCGCGCCCAGCGGGCGCACACCGCCCGGGTGCTGCTGCGCACCACCGACCTGCCGATCACCGAGATCGCGTTCGCGTCCGGGTTCGCCAGCGTGCGGCAGTTCAACGACACCGTCCGCGAGGTGTACGCCGCGACACCGACCGAGGTACGGGCCGCCGCGCCCCGGTCCCGGGGCGCCCGCCGGGCCGCATCGGGGGCCGGCATCCCGCTCCGGCTCGCCTACCGGGGCCCCTACCAGGCGGCCGCAGTCTTCGACCAGCTCGCACGGGAGGCCGTACCCGGTGTCGAGGAGGTGAGCGGCACCCCCGGCGACCGCACCTACCGGCGCACCCTGCGGCTGCCGTACGGCACAGCGCTGGCCGCCGTCGGCGAGCGCCCCCGGCGCCCCGGGACGGCCGGCGGCACGCACCCGGGCGGCTGGCTCGACGCGCGGCTGCATCTCACCGACCCCCGCGACCTGACCACCGCCGTACAGCGGCTGCGGCGGCTGTTCGACCTCGACGCCGACCCGTACGCGGTGGACGAGCGGCTCGCCACCGACCCGGTGCTCGCCCCGCTGGTCGCCGCCCGGCCCGGACTGCGCTCGCCCGGCGCCGCCGACCCGCTGGAGCCCGCGGTCCTGGCCCTGGTGGGAGTGGCCGGGGCCGCCGAGCTGGTCCTGCGCCACGGCAAGGCCCTGGACGCACCCTGCGGGAGCCTCACCCATCTGTTCCCGGAGCCCGCGGCCCTCGCCGGCGCCGAGCCCGGCGGCCCGCTCGGCGCCTTGGCCGCCGCCCTCGCCGACGGCACCGTACGGCTGGACCCGGGCGCCGACCGCGACGACGCCGCACGCGCCCTGCTCGCCCTTCCCGGCCTCGACCCGGCGGTGGTCGCCACCGTCCGGGTGCGCGCCCTCGGCGACCCCGACGTGGCCCCGCCCGGCGTCGACGCCCCGGACACCTGGCGGCCCTGGCGGTCGTACGCCGTCCAGCACCTGCGCGTGGCGGGGAACGCGCGGGCCACGGGGGAGCCGGGGTAGGCCGACGTGCCCGGGCACCGGCGCGGAGGGGCACGGCCCACGCAGGACCGGTGGCCGTTCCCGTCACGCATGCCGGTGGAGTTCGACGGCGAGCGGGGCGGCGGTGCACACGGAGGCCTCCGCGATCACCCCCGGCACCCCTCCACCTCCGGGGTCTGACCGCCGCCCGCCCGGGCCGGCGGAAGGGGCCCGGGCGGGCGGGGGCG
>NZ_JAJSZC010000387.1:0-3835 GCF_036815105.1 Streptomyces sp. IBSBF 3136 | reverse complement strand
GTCCGGGGCGGGGTGGTCCCGGGCGGGGTGGTTCATGGCAGGGCGGGCGGTCCGCCGGGTCCGTCACGCCGGCTGCACGACCGCCAGCAACAGGCCCGGCTCCACCTGCTGTCCGGGCCTGGCGTGCAGGGCGGTGAGCGTGCCTGCGGCGGGTGCGGTGATCTGGTGCTGCATCTTCATCGCCTCCAGCCAGATCAGGGGCTGGCCGGCGGTGACGGCCGAGCCCTCGGTGAGGCCGTCGGCGACGCGTACGACCGTGCCCGGCATCGGCGCGAGCAGGGAGCCCGGGGCGAGCTGGGCGGCGGGGTCGGGGAAGCGGGGCAGGGCCGTCAGGCGGGTGGCGCCCACGTACACCTGGTCGCCGTACCGTGCGACCTCGAACCTCCGGCGCACCCCGTCCACTTCGAGCACGACGGTGCGTGCGTCCACGTGCACGACCCGGACCCCGTCGGCCACCGGGCCCCGCCTGGTGTGCCGGTAGCGGACCTCGATCTCCTCTCCGGCCACCTCGTAGCGCTTGGTCTGCGGCTGCGCGGGGACGTTGCGCCAGCCGCCGAAGCGGGAGCGGCCGTGCGCGTCGGCGAGGGCGGCGGCCAGGGGCGCGTGGACGTCGGGCGCCGGCCGGGTCAGTTCGGCGAGGTGGCGGTCGTAGAAGCCGGTGTCCGGCGGCCCGTCGGCGAACTCGGGGTGCCGCAGGGAGCGGACCAGCAGGTCGCGGTTGGTGACCGGGCCGTGGATCTCGGCCCGCTCCAGCGCGCCCGCCAGCCGGCGCAGCGCCTCGGCGCGGGTGGGGGCGTGGGCGACGGCCTTGGCGAGCATCGGGTCGTAGTGGACGCCGATGGTGTCGCCGTCGGTGTAGCCGGTGTCGAGCCGGACTCCGGCCGGTACGGCGAGGCGGTGCAGGGTGCCGGTCTGCGGGGCCCAGTCGTGGGCGGGGTCCTCGGCGTACAGGCGGGCCTCGACGGCGTGTCCGCGCGCGGCGGGCGGTGTGGCCGGCAGGGGGTGGCCCTCGGCGACACGGAGCTGTTCGGCGACCAGGTCGAGACCGAAGACGGCCTCGGTGACCGGGTGTTCCACCTGGAGGCGGGTGTTCATCTCCAGGAAGTGGGCCCGGCCGTCGGCGACCAGGAACTCGACCGTGCCGGCGCCCACGTAGGAGACGGCCCGGGCCGCGCGGACCGCCAGGGCGTAGAGCTCCTCGGTGAGCCGGGGGGTGAGGCCGGGTGCGGGGGCCTCCTCGATCACCTTCTGGTGGCGGCGCTGGAGCGAGCAGTCGCGGGTGCCGAGGGTCCAGACGGTGCCGTGGGTGTCGGCGAGGATCTGCACCTCGACGTGGCGGCCGCGTTCGACGTACGGCTCGACGAAGACCTCGCCGTCGCCGAAGGCGCTCGCGGCCTCGGCGGCGGCGCCCGCCAGCGCGGCCGGCAGGTCCGCCAGGCGGCGCACGACGCGCATGCCGCGTCCGCCGCCGCCGGCCGCCGCCTTCACCAGCACCGGCAGGTCGGCCTCGGTGACCTCGCCGAGCGGGGCGACGCCCATGAGTTCCTTGGCGCGCGTCTTGGACGCCATGGCCTCGATGGCCGCGGGCGGCGGCCCGATCCAGAGCAGCCCGGCGTCGAGCACGACGCGGGCGAAGTCCGGGTTCTCGGAGAGGAAGCCGTAGCCGGGGTGCACGGCGTCCGCGCCTGCGGCCAGGGCGGCCTTCACGATCAGGTCGCCGCGCAAGTACGTCTCCGCGGGTGTCGCGCCCGGCAGCCGTACGGCCGCGTCGGCCACGCGCGTGTGGAGCGCGTCCTCGTCCGCGTCCGAGTGCACGGCGACCGTCCGGATCCCCAGTTCGGCGCAGGTGCGGAAGACGCGGTGGGCGATCTCGCCCCGGTTGGCGACGAGGAGTGTCGAAATCACTGGGTTCCTCACATCCGGAAGACGCCGAAGCCGCCCCGCGCGCCCTCGTAGGGGGCGGTGTGGATGGCGGAGAGGCACAGGCCGAGGACGGTGCGGGTGTCGCGCGGGTCGATGACGCCGTCGTCGTACAGCCGCCCGGACAGGAACATGGGCAGCGACTCGGACTCGATCTGCTGCTCCACCATGGCGCGCAGGGCGGCGTCCGCGTCCTCGTCGTAGGGCTGCCCCTTGGCCGTCGCCGACTGGCGGGCGACGATCGACAGCACGCCCGCGAGCTGCTGCGGGCCCATGACGGCCGACTTGGCGCTGGGCCAGGCGAACAGGAACCGGGGGTCGTAGGCGCGGCCGCACATGCCGTAGTGCCCGGCGCCGTAGGAGGCCCCCATGAGCACGGACAGGTGCGGGACCCTGCTGTTGCTGACGGCGTTGATCATCATGGCGCCGTGTTTGATGATCCCGCCCTGCTCGTACTCCTTGCCGACCATGTAGCCGGTGGTGTTGTGCAGGAAGAGCAGCGGGATGTCGCGCTGGTTGGCGAGCTGGATGAACTGGGCGGCCTTCTGCGACTCGGCGCTGAACAGCACGCCCTGGGCGTTGGCCAGGATGCCGACGGGGTAGCCGTGCAGGGTCGCCCAGCCGGTGGTGAGGCTGGTGCCGTACAGCGGCTTGAACTCGTCGAAGTCGGAGGCGTCGACGATTCGGGCGATGACCTCGCGCGGGTCGAAGGGGATCTTGAGGTCGCCGGGGACGATGCCCAGCAGTTCCTCCGGGTCGTACTCGGGCTCAGCCGCCGGTCCTGGGTCCGCGTACGCCTTGCGGTGGTTGAGGCGGGCGACGACGCGGCGGGCCTGGCGCAGGGCGTCGCGTTCGTCGGCGGCGAAGTAGTCCGCGAGGCCCGAGACGCGCGCGTGCATCTCGGCGCCGCCCAGGGACTCGTCGTCGCTCTCCTCGCCGGTCGCCATCTTCACCAGCGGCGGTCCGCCGAGGAACACCTTGGCCCGTTCCTTGACCATGATCACGTGGTCGGACATGCCCGGGACGTAGGCGCCGCCGGCGGTGGAGTTGCCGAACACGACGGCCACGGTCGGGATGCCGGCGGCGGACAGCCGGGTCAGGTCCCGGAAGATGGCCCCGCCGGGGATGAAGATCTCCTTCTGGGAGGGCAGATCGGCGCCGCCGGACTCCACCAGGCTGATGCAGGGCAGCCGGTTGGCGAGCGCGATGTCGTTGGCGCGCAGCGCCTTCTTCAGGCTCCAGGGGTTGCTCGCGCCGCCGCGCACGGTCGGGTCGTTGGCGGTGATCAGGCACTCCACGCCCTCGACCACGCCGATGCCGGTGACCAGCGAGGCGCCGACGGCGTAGTCGCTGCCCCAGGCGGCCAGCGGGGACAGTTCCAGGAACGGGGTGTCGGGGTCGAGGAGCAGTTCGATGCGTGCGCGGACGGGCAGTTTGCCGCGTCCGCGGTGCCGGGCGAGGTACTTCTCACCGCCGCCCGCGAGTGCCTTCGCGTGCTCGGTGTCGAGGTCGGCGAGCTTGGCGAGCATGGTCTCGCGGTGGGCCCGGTAGTCCGGGCCGCCGGTGTCCAGGGTGGTGCCGAGGACGGTCACAGGAGGGCCTCCGGGATGTCCAGGTGGCGGGAGCGCAGCCATTCGCCGAGGGCCTTGGCCTGCGGGTCGAAGCGGTGCTGGGCGGCGACGCCCGCGCCGAGGATGCCGGTCACGACGAAGTTGAGGGCGCGCAGGTGGGGCAGGACGTGCCGGGTGACCGGCAGCTCCCGGCTCTCGGGGATCAGCTCCCGGAACCGGTCGGCGGTCAGCTCGTGCGCCAGCCAGCGCCAGGCGTCCTCGGACCGCGCCCACACACCGACGTTGGCGTCGCCGCCCTTGTCGCCGCTGCGGGCGCCGGCGACCAGGCCGAGGGGGGCGCGGCG
>NZ_JAJSZC010000386.1:0-3844 GCF_036815105.1 Streptomyces sp. IBSBF 3136 | reverse complement strand
TGGGCTCGTATATTTTTAAATGAGACGGGGGCGGGCCGGGCGCGGCAGGTCCGCCGCGGGCGGAGTACGACCCGCGGACGCGGACGCTGGCGCAGCGTGAGGAGGCGAAGGCGGCTGAGCTGTCGGCGGCCGGCCTGGCCGCCAGTGTGGTGACGGTGCGGCGGATGCGGGCCCGCTACCGCCGGGAGGGGGTGTGGGGGCTGGTGGACCACCGGGCCACCCGGCCGCGGAGCACGCTGGGGCGTGCGGACGAGCGGGTGGTGGCCGCCCTGCGGGAGGTTCTGGAGACGGGGCGGGAGCGCTCCAGCGGGACGCTGGGGCGGCTTCGGGTGTACACCGGGCGGTTGCTGGCCGAGCGGTACGGGGAGGGGGTGGTGCCGCTGCCTCCGGCTGCGACGTTCAACCGGCTCGTGCACGCTCTCGCCGACGGGCGCGGGTTGCTGGGCAGTGCGCGCCAGCGTCGCTGGCGCTCAGCGAGGCCGGCTCCCCCGTTCGTCCCGACGACGGTGATGGCGCCGGGTGAGCTGGTGATGTTGGACAGCACGGTGCTGGATGCCTTCGTGGTGCTCGATGACGGGGTGGTGGAGCGTCCGGAGCTGACCATCGCGCTGGATGTGGCCACCCGCACCATCTGTGCGGCCGTGCTGCGTGCGAAGGGGACCCGCAGCGTGGACGCGGCGCAGTTGCTGGCGCAGATGGTGGTTCCGGCGCCGATGCGGCCCGGCTGGGTGGAGGCGCTGGCGATGGAACATTCGGTGGTGCCCTACGAGCGGCTGCTGAGCGTGGATGCCCGGCTGGAGGGCGCGGCGGCGCGGCCGGTGATCATCCCGCAGACCGTCGTGGTCGACCAGGGCAAGGTGTTCGTCTCGTCGTCGTTCATCGCCGCCTGCGAGTCGCTGGGTATTTCCGTGCAGCCCGCGCCGCCGGGCAACGGGCCGGCCAAGGGGCATGTGGAGCGCACCTTCTCCTCGATCAACACGCTGTTCGTGCAGCACGTGGCCGCCTACACGGCTTCGTACACCGGCGAGCGGGGCAAGGGCGCCCAGGGTGAGGCGGTGTGGACGCTGGCTCAGCTGGACGACCTGCTGCAGGAGTGGATCATCTGCGGGTGGCAGGAGCGCGAGCACGACGGGCTGCGGCACCCGATGCTGCCCCGCTGTGCGCTGTCGCCGAATGAGATGTGGGCGGCGCTGGTCGCCGTGTGCGGGTACGTTCCGGTGCCGCTGGGCCGCGAGGACTACATCGAGCTGATGCCCGTCAAGCGGCAGAAGATCAACGACTACGGCATCCGCATCGACTACCGCACCTACGACCACACGGTCCTCAACCCCTACCGCGGCGAGCGCTCGCCGGCGGCGGACGGCCTGTGGGAGATCCACTACAACCCGCACGCGCCCGGCCAGGTCTGGGTGCGCCTGCCGAAGCCTGACCAGCCACGCGGATATGGGTGGGAGGCGGTGCCGTGGATCCATCACACTCTGGTCAGCGCCCCGTTCACCGACTTCACCTGGCAGCACATCAAGCGCACCGTCGCCCGGCGCGCACAGCGCACCCAGCACGAACACGACCTGGCGCTCGCCCTGCGCGAGCTGCTGGAACGCGCCGCCGCCGGGCACGGCACCCACCGGGAGAAGGTCGTCGCCGCCCGCGCCCGCACCGCCGCAACCGACGGTGCGGTGTGGGGGATCCTGTACGGCCGGCAGCCGGAAGCGGAAGCCGAGGAGCCCGAGGACGACGAGGTGTTCGGCGACAGCCAGGACGACAAGGAGCTCGAGCTCCTGACCGACGACGACGGCGCCCTGAGGATCTGGCCGGCGGAACCCGCACCACCGGGCGACTGCCCCGCCGGCCCGGTCCAGGAAGCCGGCGTGCCTGCACCGCGGCGTCCCGCGGTCACGGTCTACGACCCCTTCGAGGAATCCCTGCGATGGTGAGCCCGATCTCCCACGAGGCCGTCGGGTTCGTCCCGCCGGCTCCTGCGACCGTATGGCAAGGCTGGGACGCCTTCGTCCACCGGGCGCCGGCGCCGGCGCGCGACGCCGACGACCCCGCGTGGACCCAGACGGAGCGCGAGGACTACCACTCCGAACTCGCCGTCATGCGCACCCCGGCCATGGACAGCGTCTTCACCGCCGTACGCCGGCTGCTGCTGGTCAACCGCCGCCAGCAGGCCGGCGCCCGCCGCGGTCTGATCATCTCCGGGCCGGCCACGACGGGGAAGACCACCACGATGATGGCGCTCGGGCGGTCCTTCCAGCTGGCCGACGCCCGCCAGCATCCCGGCCAGGACGGCAGAAGGCCGGTGCTGTTCATCAGCGTGCCGCCGGCCGCCACCCCGAAGATGCTCGTCAGCGAATTCGCCCGGTTCCTCGGCATGCCCCTCACCGACCGCCTCAACCAGACCCAGATCACCGGCGCCGTGTGCGACCTGCTGTGCGAGCTGGGCACCCAGCTCGTCCTCATCGACGACGTCCACCTCCTGGACACCCAGCGGCGCGCCGGTGCGGAAACCTCCGACCAGCTGAAGTACCTCGGCGAACGCATCCCGGCCACCTTCGTGTACTCCGCGATCGACGTCGAGACCTCATCCCTGCTCACCGGCGTGCGCGGGGCGCAGCTCGCCGGCCGCTTCAAGATCTTCCGCCACCGCCCGCTGGCGTATGCCACCGACCACGACCGGGCCGTCTGGGACGACCTCGTGGGGGCCATGGAGAATCTGCTGAGGCTGCGCGCGCACCGGCCCGGAACGCTGGTCAAGCACGCCGCCTACCTCCATGCCCGCACCGCGGGACGGATCGGCAGCCTCTCCCACCTCATCCGCGAATCCGCCCTGATCGCCCTCACCGAAGGCACCGAGCGGCTCACCAAGCAGCTGCTGAGCGAGGTCGAGCTCGACGCGGCGGCCGAAGCCCAGGCCCGCCCCCGCCGGGCATAGTGCGCGCGCAGATGGCACCCCAGCACCCGCTCCGTGCGAGCGCCGGCAGCACGGCCGGCGGTGGGCAACGAACGGCCGCGTCCGGTGTTTGCGTCACGGCGCTGGCCGGCGGTGCTGCCGGACGCGTGGCACCGCTGCGCGGGGAACTCACCCTGTCGTTTTTGAACCGGCTCGCCGCCCGCTACCACCTCGGTCTGCGGGACCTGCTCACCGCCGTCACCGAGACCGACGGCCGGCAGAACGTCGCCGGGCTGCTGTTCCCGGACAGCGAGATCCACCTCAACGCCCAGGCCCGCGAGCGGGTGGGCGTCCTCGCCCGCGTTCCGGCGGCGGTGCTCAAGGGCGCGCTGCCGGCGTGGACGCGGGCGGAACCGCACGCGCGCCACCCGGGCGGCCCGGCCGGCCGGCTGACCCGCGGCGAGGAAGCCGTCGCCCCGTGGGGACCCGCCTGCCCCGCCTGCTGCGCGGCGCGCACCGGCCGCCGTGTGCCCGCCCGCCGGTACCTGACCCCCCAGGAGCGGGTCTGCGCACGCCACCGGTACTGGCTGCTGTTCCTGCCCGGAACCAGCGGCCTGCCCGTGCCCCTTGAGCGGTGCCCGGAAGTGACCGACGCCCAGCGGCGGCATGTCCGGCTGCTGCGCCGCTCCCCCACCGGAGCGCAGGCCTTCGAGGTCGCCCGCGCCCTCACCAGCCTTTGGTGGGAGCAGCCCTGGCCTGAGAAGGAACAGCGGTGGCCGGCCCGTCTCGAGACGACGCGTCCCGAGGATGCCGATCCGGGCTGGTGGAAGGTGGCCGCCCGCGATCTGATCACCGGGGCCTCCCCCTGAGTGGTGGACATGCTGATACTGGATTTGCTTGATCCGGAGGAAGCGAGAACACCGCCGATGGCGATGAGGGACTACTCGGACG
>NZ_JAJSZC010000385.1:0-3853 GCF_036815105.1 Streptomyces sp. IBSBF 3136 | reverse complement strand
GTGCGGGGTGCGGGGTGCGGGGTGCGGCCTGAGGCGCGGGGTGCCGGGCGCCGTCACCGCGGCCGGCACGCCCGGCTGTCCTCCCGGCTTTCCACCCGTCCGGCTCAGGCGCCGCCGCGCTCGCGGGGGATCTTCTGGCCGGCCTCGATCGCCACCGGCAGCCGGTTCTCGGCCGGCGGCAGCGGGCAGGTGGCCAGGTCCGTGTAGGCGCACGGGAGGTTCGTGGCGCGGTTGAAGTCGAGGACGACCGTACCGTCGGCGGCGGGCGGCTCGACGGACAGGGACCGGTTGGCGGCGTAGGTGGTGACCCCGGAGGTCGTGTCGGTGAACAGCACCATCAGCCGGCCGGCTCCGTGCCCGGGGAACGCGGTCAGGGACAGCTGACGCCCGTGCAGCTCGAACTGGATGCTGCCTGGAGCGTCGTAGACATGCTCAAGACCCTCGACGGCCGCGCCCACGGTGGTCGGCCGCGGCTCGTCGAAGGGGACGTACCGGCCCGGCACGGCCCAGCGCGGGTCGGGCGCGTAGGCGGGTGTTCCGGTGAACGCGGTGCGCAGCGGGGCGTTCGGGTGCCTGGGGCGCAGGATGTCGTGGCCGCCGCGTTTGGCGACCTCGAGGACGGCGTCTCCCCAGACCACGTCGACGCCACCGCGTTCGGGGAGCACACCGAAGCGGTGTTCACCTCGCACCGGCCTTCCGTCGACGACCAGTTCCTCCGCGTCGTCGAGGTCGACGACGACTCCGTCGGGGCCGGCGTGCCACGCGCCGGGCGCGTCGGGGAAGCGCCGCGGCTGGTCGTCGAGCCAGTGCAGTCCGGTGATGGCCAGGAACCCGTGCGGGTCGGCGAGCCTGGCCTCCTGGGCGCGGTACCAGTCCAGCCAGTTCTCGGTGAACGCCCGGAGGTCGTTCGTGGTGACCTCAGTGGTCATGGGTTCTCCTTGAGGGGGTGAGGCTCGGTCGGCGGGACGGATGCGACGGGGCCGGGTCAGCGGGCGAGTTCGCCGAGAAGCGCCCAGGTGCGACGGCGATCGGCCTCTCCGGCGATCTCGGTGCCGGAGAACACGACCTCGGTGGCGCCGGCGTCCCGGTAGCGCCGTACTTCGGCTTCGACCGCCTTCTCGTCGCCGATCACCGCCACGTCGGCGGCCCGGCGGCCGCCGGAGAGTTCGATGACCCGGGCGTAGGACGGGATCTGCTCGTAGAACGCGAGGCGTTCGGTGGCCTTCGCCCGTACCGCGTCGACGTCGTCCGTGACCACGCCGGGCACCAGGGCGACGATCCTGGGCGCGGGCCGGCCGGCGGCCTCCGCGGCGGCGGTCAGGGAGGGGACGATGTGTTCGGCCAGGGCGCGCGGGCCCGCCAGATAGGGCAGGATGCCGTCCGCCAGCTCACCGCTGACCCGTAGGGCCTGCGGCCCCATCGCGGCGACCAGCACGGGCACCCCGGTCTCGGCGCCCGGCACGCGGGCCGGAATCGGCGTGGTGGCGGTGAGCAGTTCACCGTGGAAGTCGGCCGTGCCGGTCTGCGTCAACTGTCGTAGCGCGGTGAGGAATTCGCGCAGGCGGGCGATGGGGCGCTCGAAGGGAAGGCCGAAGCCGGTCTCCGTCAGCAGCTTGGTGCCGAGGGCCAGGCCGAGGTGGTAGCGGCCGTGTGTCGCGGCCTGGGCGGTCTGTGCCTGGCTGGAGACGAGCAGGGGATGCCGGCCGAAGACGGGGATCGCGGAGGTGCCGACGTGCAGTCCCGGCACCGCGCGCCCGACGAGCGCGGCGAGCTGAGGTGAGTCCGCGCCGAAGGTCTGGCCGAACCAGGCGGACCGCAGACCGGCGGCGGCGGCCTCCTGGGCCAGCTGCACGGTGGCGTCGACCTGGTTCGGCGCGCTGGACGCGTCGAGTGCTACTCCAACAGTCATGCCAGTCAGAACCGGCCGCCGCCGGACCGGCATTCCGGCCTTCGTGTGACAGCTTCTTGTCAGTCATGTGTACGGGGGCGGGCCGGCCCGGTCGTAGGGGTTGTTCAGGTCATGGGGCGTCCGGGTGCCGTCGTGTCCTGGTCGGTGACCGGGGCGAAGTGCGCGGGCGGGTGGTCGATCGGCAGGTCGGGGCGCCATGCGGTGAGGATGTGGGCGCTGCACTCGAACAGGTCCGGGGGCAGGGCGTCCAGCGGCCACCAACGCCAGCCGCCCACGCTCTCGCCGGACTGGTCGGCCGGCTCCCCGCGCCAGCGGGTGACGAGGGCGCCGAACGTGATGCGGACGACGTCTCCGACCCGGTCGAGGAACATGCCGAGAAGACGGACGTCTTCGGGTTCCGCGTGCAGTCCGGTCTCCTCGGCGAGTTCGCGTACCGCCGTCTCCCGCAGGGACTCGCCCGGCTCCACGGTCCCGCCGGGCAGTTCCCAGGTGCCCAGCCGGTGCCGGCCCAGGAGAAGACCCCGAGTCCCCAGCAGCACGGCGCCGACGCCGACGGCGGCCTGGGGGACGGGTGGTCTCGCGGTACGGGGCCGGGTGCTGATCCTCGCCGGCCGCTGGACCTGGAACAGCCGGTAGGAGGCCTTGTTGTCCTTCTCCGGCGTGTCCAGGACGGTGACGCCCCGCACGTGGAACCCGTACCGCGTGAGCAGTTCCTCCCACACCTCGGGCGTCAGCACCCACATGTGCACGGTGAGGTCGCCGCCGTCGGCCAGGCGCAGGAGCTCCGGGCGTGAGGTGACGGCCGAGGACGGGCCGTCGCCCGCGGAGTTCGTGTGCAGCACGGTGAAGTACAGGCGGCCGCCCGGCTTGAGAGCGGCCGTCAGGGCGGGCAGGAGCCGGTGCGGATCGAGGAAGTGGAGGGTGCTGAGCGAGTAGATCACGTCGTACGGCGTGCTCGTGCTCAGGTGTTCCACGGCGTCGGTGTGGAACAGCCGCAGTCCCGGCACATCGGGGTAGCGTGCGCGGGCCCGCTCGATCTGGCCGGGGGAGGCGTCGATGCCGTCGACCCGCGCGCCGTAGGCACGGGCCAGGTGGGCGGCGTGCCGGGCGGGGCCGCAGCCGATGTCCAGGACACGCAGCCCGCCGAGATCGCCGAGCAGGTCGTCGCCCGGCCCGTCCGCCGCGGGCCCCCAACTGATCCGGTCCAGCTCCGCAAGGTCCGTCCCCCGCCGCAAGTGATGCTCGCCGTACGCTTTCCACGCGAGGAGGTTCTGCTGTTCCGTGTCGTCCAACGTGTCGACTCCCATGGTCAGGGCCGGAGTGCGTAGCACCGCAGCACGTCGAGATCGGCGCTGCGTACGACTGACCAGCCCGCGGTGAGGATCTCGGCTTCGGCGGGGCCGATTCCGAGATGCCGGCGGGGATCACCGGCTTCGCGGCGGCCGGCGATTTCGGTGACGACCCAGAACGTAGCGCCAGGCGCGAGGACTTGGCGGACACGGTAGAGAAAGGCCGGCTTGTCGTCCATCCACCGGTAGACCAGTCGACAGGCGACGACGGCGTACGCGGGATCAGGCAGGGAGCGCAGGTCGTCCTCGGCGAAGTCCATGACTTGCCAGGTCGGCCCGTCGTCGCACTGGGCGGCCCCGGTGTCGCGGGCCGCGGCGATGGCGCTGGGCGCGACGTCGATCCCGGTGGTGCGGTAGCCGAGTCGGTGGAGGTGGCGGGCGAGTGCGCCCTCGCCGGTGCCGATGTCGAGTGCCGGGCGTCCACGACCTGGTCCGACTTGGTCGGCCAGCCATGTGCGCTCCGCCTCGGTGACCTGCCGGTACCGGCGTCCGCCGGCCCAGACGGGCTCCCAATGGGCGGCGCTGGCGGTGGTGGTCGTCATCCGGGTCCCTTCAGGTGTGGGCGGTGGGGTGGGTCATGCGGGGTCCGCAGCAC
>NZ_JAJSZC010000384.1:0-3874 GCF_036815105.1 Streptomyces sp. IBSBF 3136 | reverse complement strand
GGGCGGGGGTGTGGTCGGGTCGGTGTCGGCGTTGCAGGGCGTGCCGTTGAGCTTGAACGCGGTCGGTACGGCGTTGGCGCCGGACCAGGAGGCGAGGAAGCCGGCGCTGGTGCTCGCGCCGGTGCCGAGGGAGCCGTTCCAGCTCTCGTTGCCGGCGGTCACGGTAGTGCCGGACTGGGACCACTTGGCGTTCCAGCCCTGGGTGACCTTCTGGCCTCCGGCGAAGTCGAAGGTGAGCTTCCAGCCGTTGAGGGCGGCCTGGTTGTTGGTGATCTTGACGGAGCCCTGGAAGCCGTTGTCCCACTGGCCGGTGACGGCGTACTCCACCGTGCAGGCGGGTGTGGCTCCTTCGGCCGTGACCACCGGGACGACCGCGCCCGAGACGAGCGCGAACGCACCGGCGGTGGCTAAAAGCACTGAACGCGGGGGGTGTCGCATGAGCGACTCCTTGCAGCTTGGCGCGCCGTGACGGACGCGTCGACTGAATGGAACCGCTCCCACTGGTGCGAAGGAAGGTAGCGGCAAGCGGTCCAGTTGCCCAGAGGCGCCGTCCGACTTTTCCGTGGCGTCGACCGTCGAATCATTTCGACTCTTCAAGCACCTTGACCGTTCCCTGCGCCGTCCCCACTATGGGAGCGCTCCCACTGGTTCAAGCCTTGACCTCTCCCGTGCCGCAAGTCGCTAGCCGCAAGGAGGAACCAGCACATGGATCCCGGACGCAGACGCAGAGCCGCGCGGCGGTGGTGGACCGCCGCGCTGGCGGCGCTGGCCCTGCCCCTGACGACGCTCGCCACCGGTACGACCGCGGCGCACGCGGCGGGCGTGCAGTGCAGTGTCGACTACAAGACCAACGACTGGGGTTCCGGCTTCACGGCCGACCTCACGATCACCAACCGAGGCACGGCCGCGATCGACGGCTGGACGCTGACGTACGGCTATTCGGGCAACCAGAAGCTGTCCAACGGCTGGAACGGCACCTGGTCCCAGTCCGGCCAGACGGTCACCGTCAAGAACGCCTCGTACAACGGCACGATCGCCGCCGGTGCCGCGGTCTCCACCGGTGCGCAGTTCGGCTACAGCGGCACCAACACCGCCCCCGCGTCCTTCGCGGTCAACGGCACCACCTGCGCCGGCGCGCACCAGCCGCCGGTCGCCGTGCTGACCAGTCCCGCCGCGGGCGCGGTGTACACGCAAGGGGACGCGGTGCCGCTGGCCGCGACCGCGGCGGCGGCCGACAACGCGACGGTGAGCAAGGTGGAGTTCTACGACGACACCACGCTGCTGGGCACCGACACGAGCGCCCCGTACACGCTCTCCGCCTCAGGTTTGACCGTGGGCAGTCATTCCCTGGTGGCGAAGGCGTACGACTCTCTCGGTGCCTCGGCGGAGTCGGCGCCGGTCGGCATCACGGTGGCCTCGGGGCCGGCGGTCGTGGCGTCCCCGTCCCAACTGGGCGTCCAGCAGGGCAAGTCGGGCACGTTCTCGGTGAAACTGTCGACGCGGCCGAGCGCGAACGTGACGGTGGGCGTGACCCGTACGGACGGCAACACGGGGCTTTCGGTCACCGGCGGCTCGTCGCTGACCTTCACGCCGTCCACGTGGGACACGGCGCAGACGGTGACCGTCACGGCGGACTCCTCGGGCACCGGCGCCGCCACCTTCACGGCCGCGGCGACCGGGTACGCCAAGGCCACGGTCACGGTCACGGAGCTGGCCGCGTCGAAGGCGTACGACGCCCGCTTCCTGGACCTGTACGGGAAGATCACCAACCCGGCGAACGGCTACTTCTCCCCCGAGGGCATCCCGTACCACTCGGTGGAGACGCTGATCGTCGAGGCCCCGGACTACGGTCACGAGACCACCTCGGAGGCGTACAGCTACCTGCTGTGGCTGCAGGCGATGTACGGCAAGGTCACCGGGGACTGGTCGAAGTTCAACGGCGCGTGGGACCTCATGGAGAAGTACATGATCCCCACCCACGCCGACCAGCCGACGACCTCCTTCTACAACGCCTCGAAACCGGCGACGTACGCGCCCGAGCTGGACACGCCGAACGAGTACCCGGCGAAGCTGGACACCTCGGTGTCGGTGGGACCGGATCCGATCGCCGGTGAACTGAAGACCGCCTACGGCACGGACGACGTCTACGGTATGCACTGGATCCAGGACGTGGACAACGTCTACGGCTACGGCGACGAGCCCGGCAAGTGCGAGGCGGGGCCCACGGCCACCGGACCGTCGTACATCAACACCTTCCAGCGCGGCCCGCAGGAGTCGGTGTGGGAGACCGTCCCGCAGCCGACCTGCGACGCCTTCAAGTACGGCGGCACCAACGGCTACCTGGACCTGTTCACCGGCGACTCCTCCTACGCGAAGCAGTGGAAGTACACGGACGCCCCGGACGCGGACGCGCGGGCGGTGCAGGCCGCCTACTGGGCGGACGTCTGGGCGAAGGCGCAGGGCAAGAGCGGTGACGTGTCGGCGACGGTCGCCAAGGCGGCCAAGATGGGCGACTACCTGCGGTATGCGATGTACGACAAGTACTTCAAGAAGATCGGCAACTGTGTCGGACCCTCGTCCTGTGCCGCCGGCACCGGCAAGGACGCCTCGCACTACCTGCTGTCCTGGTACTACGCCTGGGGCGGCGCCAGCGACACCAGCGCCGGCTGGTCCTGGCGGATCGGCTCCAGCCACGTCCACGGCGGCTACCAGAACCCCCTGGCCGCCTACGCCCTCAGCTCCGACGCCGACCTGAAGCCCAAGTCGGCCTCCGGCGCGAGCGACTGGGGCAAGTCGCTGCAGCGGCAGCTGGAGTTCTACCAGTGGCTCCAGTCGTCCGAGGGCGCGATCGCGGGCGGCGCCACCAACAGCTGGCAGGGCAGGTACGCGACCCCGCCGGCCGGTACGCCGACCTTCTACGGCATGTACTACGACTGGGAGCCCGTCTACCACGACCCGCCGTCCAACCAGTGGTTCGGTTTCCAGGCCTGGTCGATGGAACGGGTCGCCGAGTACTACCAGCAGACCGGGAGCGCCACCGCCAAGACGGTCCTGGACAAGTGGGTGAAGTGGGCGCTGTCCAAGACCACCGTCAACCCGGACGGCACCTACCGGATCCCCTCCACCCTGCAGTGGTCGGGCCGGCCCGACACCTGGAACGCCGCCGGTCCCGGCAGCAACAGCCAACTGCACGTGGCCGTCGCCGACTACACGAACGACGTCGGTGTGGCGGCCGCGTACGCCAAGACGCTGACGTACTACGCCGCCCGGTCCGGTGACGCGACGGCGAAGTCCACGGCGAAGGCGCTGCTGGACGGCATGTGGGGCAACTACTCGGACAGCCTCGGCATCGCCGCGCCCGAGACGCGCAGCGACTACAGCAGGTTCGGCGACCGTGTGTACGTGCCGAGCGGCTGGAGCGGGAAGATGCCGAACGGGGACACGGTCGACTCGTCCTCGACGTTCTCCTCGATCCGGTCCTTCTACAAGAACGACCCGGCCTGGTCGAAGATCGAGGCCTACCTCAAGGGCGGTGCCGCGCCCGTGTTCACGTACCACCGGTTCTGGGCCGAGGCGGACATCGCCCTGGCCATGGGCTCGTACGCGGAGCTCCTCGAATAAGCCCCCGCCGGCGCTCCGTGTACCGGGCCCCGTCACAGGGCGACGGGGCCCACCGGGCCGGGCGGTTCCCCTCCCTGTGGAGGGGGTCCGCCCGGCCCGCACGCGCGTCCGGTCGGTCCGCACGCGGGTCCGGTCGTTCCTCGGCGGTCCGCGGTGACTTGCCGTGGACTACTGGCAGTTCGGTGTCAGAGGGCCGGCTTGGCGAAGGCGCGCAGTTGGAAGACGGGGTCGGGGCGGACCCCCTCCACAGGGA
>NZ_JAJSZC010000383.1:0-7761 GCF_036815105.1 Streptomyces sp. IBSBF 3136 | reverse complement strand
CCTCCTCCCTCGACTACGTGGGGTCCGGGCCGCCCACCTACGACCCCGAGCCCACCGCGCTTCCCGCCGTCGACCCCGACGACCTCGCCGAGCTGGTTCCGGACACCGTGCTGGACGGTGCCCGCTACGGCGCCTGCACCCTGCGGGCGGTGTCGTTGCGCGGGGACTCGGCGCGCTACCGGGGGGAGCAGCGCCGGGACGCGCTGCTGACCGCGCGGTTCGGGACGGGGGAGCAGGCGCTGGTGCTCGTCGCGGTGGCGACCGGCGCCCGGGCCACCCCCTACGCCCATCTGGCGGCGGCCGAGGCATGTCAGCTGATCGGGCGGGCCGTGGGCCGCAGCCACCAGCGGCTGGCGGAGGACATCAGGGCGGGCCGGCGCGGCGACCTGAAGTCGGGTCTGCACCGGCTGACCGACCGCGGTCTCGGCAAGCTGCGCGCCAGTGCCGTGGAACAGGACCTGGACCCGGAGGAGTACGCGGCGAGCCTGCGCTGCCTGCTGCTGCCCGCCGACCCCGACTGCCGGACCCGGGTGTTCTTCGGCGTCGGCGACGGCGGCCTGTTCCGGCTGCGGGACGGCGAGTGGCAGGACATCGAGCCGCGCATCTCGCCCGCCGACACCACCGGTGAACCCGTCCTCAGCTTCGGCTCACCGCCCGCGGAGACCCCCGAGGGCGACCGGCTCACCATGGACCTCGGCATCCCGACCCCGCCGAGCCCCTACGAGCCGGCCCCGGCGCCGCCGCGCGAGCCGTTCCGGTTCCGCGCCTCGGTAGCCCGGCCGGGTGATGTCCTGGTGATGGGTACGGAGGGGCTCGCCGAACCGCTGCGCGGCGAGCCCGCGCTCTGCGCGTATCTGGCCCGCCGCTGGTCCGACCGCACCCCGCCCGGCCTCGCCGCCTTCCTGGCGGACGTCCAGGTGCGGGTGAAGGGGTACGCGGACGACCGTACGGCGGCGGCTGTTTGGGAGGCGTAACCGCGGTCCCTGTGGATTGATGGACCGGGAGGGGCGGTTCCCGGGACAGCGAAGGGGCAGACGCGAGCCATGGCCAGACAGAACGTCGCCGAGCAGTTCGTCGACATCCTCGTCCGCGCGGGCGTACGCCGTCTGTACGGCGTCGTGGGCGACAGCCTCAACCCCGTCGTCGACGCCGTGCGCCGCAACGCCGCCATCGACTGGATCCACGTACGGCACGAGGAGACCGCCGCCTTCGCGGCCGGTGCCGAGGCGCAGATCACCGGGCAGCTGACGGCCTGCGCCGGTTCCTGCGGCCCGGGCAACCTGCACCTCATCAACGGCCTGTACGACGCCCACCGGTCCATGGCGCCGGTGCTCGCCCTGGCCTCGCACATCCCCTCCAGCGAGATCGGCCTCGGCTACTTCCAGGAGACCCACCCGGACCGGCTGTTCCAGGAGTGCAGCCACTACAGCGAGCTGATCTCCAGCTCCAAGCAGATGCCCCGGCTGCTGCAGACCGCGATCCAGCACGCGGTCGGGCAGAGCGGCGTGAGCGTGGTCTCGCTGCCCGGCGACATCGCCGCCGAGCCCGCCCCGGAGAAGGCCGCGCAGAGCGCCCTCGTCACCTCCCGGCCCACCGTGCGGCCCGGCGACGCCGAGATCGACCGGCTCGTGGAGATGATCGACCAGGCCGGCCGGGTCACCCTGTTCTGCGGCAGCGGCACGGCCGGCGCGCACGCCGAGGTCATGCGGTTCGCGGAGCTGATCAAGTCACCCGTGGGCCACGCGCTGCGCGGCAAGGAGTGGATCCAGTACGACAACCCGTACGACGTCGGCATGAGCGGGCTGCTCGGGTACGGCGCCGCCTACGAGGCCACCCACGAGTGCGACCTGCTGATCCTGCTCGGCACCGACTTCCCGTACAACGCCTTCCTGCCCGACGACGTGCGGATCGCGCAGGTCGACGTGCGGCCCGAGGTCATCGGCCGCCGCTCCCGGCTCGACCTGGCCGTGTGGGGCGACGTCCGCGAGACGCTGCGCTGCCTGATCCCGCGGGTGCGGGAGAAGACCGACCGGCGCTTCCTCGACCGGATGCTGAAGAAGCACGCCGACGCGCTGGAGGGCGTGGTCAAGGCGTACACCCGCAAGGTCGACCGGCACATCCCGATCCATCCCGAGTACGTGGCCGCGGTGCTCGACGAGATCGCCGACGACGACGCCGTCTTCACCGTCGACACCGGGATGTGCAACGTCTGGGCCGCCCGCTACATCTCGCCCAACGGCCGCCGCCGGATCATCGGTTCCTTCTCGCACGGCTCCATGGCCAACGCCCTGCCCATGGCGATCGGAGCCCAGTTCACCGACCGGCGCCGGCAGGTGGTCTCCATGTCCGGCGACGGCGGATTCGCCATGCTGATGGGCGACTTCCTGACGCTGGTCCAGTACGACCTGCCGGTCAAGGTGGTGCTGTTCAACAACTCCTCGCTCAGCATGGTCGAGTTGGAGATGCTGGTCGCCGGTCTGCCCTCGTACGGCACCACCAACGTCAACCCCGACTTCGCCGCCGTCGCCCGGGCCTGCGGCGCCCACGGGGTGCGGGTGGAGAAGCCCAAGCAGCTCGCCGGGGCGCTCCGGGACGCCTTCAAGCACAAGGGACCGGCCCTGGTGGACATCGTCACCGACCCCAACGCCCTGTCGATCCCGCCGAGGATCAGCGCCGAGATGGTGACCGGGTTCGCGCTGTCGGCCTCGAAGATCGTGCTGGACGGCGGCGTCGGCCGCATGCTCCAGATGGCCCGCTCCAACCTGCGCAATGTGCCCAGGCCCTGAACCGGAGCCGGAATGGACGTTTTCCGGCCAGTTTCACGCCCCGTGACGGACCGTCCGCGGCGCGTGCCGCGGGCCCGCGCCCGGCCGTGCTGGGGCCACCGGGGCACGGTACGGCGGCCCTGGCGGGCGGGACACCGTCCGGACGGGGTCAGGAGGCGGGGCGAGGGGGCCGACGGCCGTGGCCGAACAGGGGGACGTCCCCCAGCCACCAGGACTGCCCGGTGGCCCGTTGGGCATGGATCCCCGTGAACGTGTTCGACCAGGAGGGGCAGGGTCAAGCAGCGTGCGGGCGGGGGTCATGAAGAGGCAGGCGCGAGGGGGCGGTCCCGTGGCCATCGGGGCCTCCTCGGCGAAGACGGGGGAAGAGACCGACACCATCACCGAACCGGCGCACCCGCCCCCGCTCAGACGCAGGCTGGGGCGCGCCGACCTCAGGGCGGTGCCCGAGGCCCGCCGGGAACTGCGCGAACTGCTGCGGCACTGGGGCAGGCCCGGCCGTTCGGAGATCGCCGAACTGCTCACCAGCGAACTCGTCACCAACGCCCTCGTGCACACCGACGCCGACGCCGTGCTGATCGCGGTCGTCTCGGCGCGCGGACTGCGGGTGGAGGTGCGGGACTTCGTGTCCCGCAGGCCGCGCCTGCGCGTGCCCGACCTGACCGAGGACACGAACGGCCGGGGCCTGGCCCTGGTGCAGTCCCTGGCGGACGCCTGGGGTGTCCGGCCGCACGGGGTGGGCAAGTCGGTGTGGTTCGAACTGGGCGCCGAGGCCGCCTGAGCGGGATCCGTACGGACACGGGGCGGGGGGGGGGGGGGGGGGGGGGGGGGGGGGGGGGGCGCCCCCCCCGCCCCCCCCCCCCCCCCCCCCCCCCCCCCCCCCCCCCCCCCCCCCCCCCCCCCGATGCCGGCCGCCCGTGTGCCCGGCGTGCTGGTCGTGCCGGACGTGTTCGGCGTCCTAGCCGAACTGCTGCTCCAGGTCCTTCAGCTTGCGCTCCAGGGAGTCGAGGCGGGGCAGAGCCATCGTGTCGTCCTCCGCGGTGAGGTCGACGGTGACCGGCTCAACGCCCTTGCGGACCGGCTGAAGGGAGGGCCGAGAGCGTACGGGCAGCTGCTCCGCCGCTGATATGGCGGGCTCCGCGGTCGCCTCCGCGGGGGCGCGCTCCACCGCCTGCACCTCGACCTGCCGGCCGCCGCCGCGGCCGACGAAGCCGCGGTGACCCCGGCTGATGGCCTTCAGCTGAGCGCGTTCCATGCGCTCCTGGTCGCGCCGGCGCCGACGGGTCTCCTCCTTCTGCCTGCTGTCCTCGCGGACCTCCTCCACGGCCTCGTCCAGGCTGCGCACACCCTCGAGGAGCATCAGCGACCAGGCCCTGTAGGTCTCGCGCGGGGCGCGCAGCCAGCGCACTATCCGGATCTGCGGCAACGGGCGCGGCACCAGGCCCTGTTCGCGCAGCGCGGCCCGGCGGGTCTGCTTCAGCGCCCGGTCGAACAGGACGGCCGCGGACAGCGACATGCCGGAGAAGAACTGCGGCGCGCCCGCGTGGCCGACGCCCCTCGGCGCGTGCACCCAGTTGAACCAGGCCGCCGCCGCGGCGAACATCCACACGAGTATCCGGGAGCCGAGGGCCGCGTCGCCGTGGCTGGCCTCGCGCACCGCCAGGACGGAGCAGAACATCGCCGCGCCGTCCAGGCCGAACGGCACCAGGTACTGCCAGCCGTCGGTCAGGCCGAGGTTCTGCTCACCGAAGCCGACCAGGCCGTGGAAGGACAGTGCGGCCGCCACCGCCGCACAGCAGAAGAGAAGGACGTAGGAGGCCGTGCCGTAGACGGCCTCCTTGCGCCGGCGGCGCTCCTCGCTGCGCTCCCACGAGTCGTCCGCGCTCGCGTTCTCCCCGGAGGAGCGCTTTCCGCGCGCGAGCACCGCAACCGCCGCCAGCATGCCCAGGAGCAGTACGGCGCCGGGAAGCAGCCAGTTCAGCGATATGTCGGTCAGTCTCATCAGGGGTCCCTTGCATTGGGATAGGGCGTATCGCCCGCCATAGTGGCCCACTCCCGACGGCCCTCAGGGGGTTTCGGGGCAAGAGGCCGCCAAGAAGGTGCAAGGGAATGCCCAGGGCGGCGTTCTGCTCGAACTGCCGCGTGAGGGGCGGGAGTTGAGTTCGAATAAGACTACCCGTACGGATGGTTCCCGGGAAAGTTCCCGAGGCTTGTGAGGAAGTCGTGAACTACTGTCCGGCAAACGGGTGGTCCGATCGCGGTGATCTTAGTCGACCGGGCGCCCGCCGCCGACCTGAGGGTGCCTCAGGCGGCCGTCATGGAGGCGGACTTGGGCACGCGGTCGCTGTCGCAGTTGCGCGGGCAGGTGGCGCAGGTGTCCTCGGGCCGTACGGTGTAGAACATGCAGCAGCTCGTCCGGTCCCGGGTAGGCAGTGGTTCCCCGGCGGGCCCGGTCAGGGTCCGGAACGCGGCCGCGCCGACGTACGGCCGGGTCGCCCCGGGCAGCAGCATCTCCAGCTCCCGTACCGCCCGTGCCTCCTCGGCGCCGCCCAGCAGCCTGGCGACGTACCACAGCCCCTCCACGACCTCGTCGGTCGCCATGCCCCACAGTGCCCGCCCGCGCCGCCGCATCCGCGGCCCGAAAGCGGCGAGCACCGGCTCCAGGTGTTCGGCGACGGCCGCGCACACCTCGGCCCGCAGCGCCTCCTCTCCGGCCACCACGACGGCGCCGGGCAGCGCGGCCGCCGGGTCGCCGGGCAGGCAGGCGAAGGAGGCGGGGCGCACGGCCATGCGCCCGGCGACCCGGTCGTACGAGACATGCGTCACGGGCAGCCGCGGCACCCGGCGGCACAGGAACCACGGAACGGTGATCAGCAGGGAGGCCGGCCATGCGTAGCGGTGCAGGCCGAGGCTCGCCACGACGTCCGGCCGGGCCGGCCGTCCGTAGTCCCGGAGCACCTGCGCCTCGTCCCAGGCGAGGAAGGTGTCGAGGTCGCAACCGCCGCGCGCGAGCCCGGCCGTGGTGAGCCATCCGTCGCCCGGCGGCAGCGGGTCCGCGGGTCCGAGGACGGTCACGGCCGGGCCGGCTCCGGTCCCGGTGAGGCGGGCGTAGGCGGAGCGGAGCGGCGAGGCCGCGGCGGGCATGGCGGTACCACCGTTCCTGGATCACGGACGGACTGTGCAGGTAAGGCTAACCTTATTCGTCCGTGAGGGAGTTTGAACTGCCGCCTTGTGCGCCTAAGGTGCTTGACGGACAAGTAACAACCCGCCGTTAATGACCCCTAAGTGCCGGCGGCCCCGAGGAGGAGCGCGTGGAACAGGGCGTGCAGGGCGTGCAGGGCTCCGCCGAGACGCGGGCCCATGCTGGGCCTCAGGGTGCCGCCCGGGTGCCGGCGCAGGCGCGCGCGGCCGAGCCCGTCCGTGAGCGCGATGCCGGCCTGCCGGCCGCCCGTGGCGAGCACACCCACTCCGAGCCGCCGGCCCCGCGGGCGCGGGTCGTGCAGCGTTCCTCGGTGCGCGGCCAGATCCTGGACGCGCTGCGCACGTCCCTGGTGGCGGGCGAGCTGAAGCCCGGCGAGGTCTACTCGGCGCCGGTCCTCGGCGAGCGGTTCGGGGTGTCCGCGACACCGGTGCGCGAGGCCATGCAGCAGCTCGCGCTGGAGGGCGCCGTCGAGGTCGTGCCCAACCGCGGCTTCCGGGTCGTCGAGCGGGGCGCGCGGGAACTGGGCGAGCTGGCCGAGGTGCGGGCGCTCATCGAGGTGCCGGTGATGCTGCGGCTCGCCCGCACGGTGCCCGTCGAGCGGTGGGCCGCACTGCGCCCGGTCGCCGAGGCGACGGTGCGCGCCGCCTCCTCCGGCTGCCTCGCGGCGTACGCCGAGTCCGACCGGGCCTTCCACCGCGCGATGCTGTGCCTGTCGGGCAACGAGCAGCTGGTGCAGATCGCGGACGACCTGCACCGGCGCGCGCAGTGGCCGCTCGTCGGGGGGCCGGTCCGGCAGCGCCGGGCGGACCTGCTGGCGGACGCGGCGGAGCACACGGCACTGCTGGACGCGCTCATCGCCCGCGACCTGGACGTGGTGCGCGGCCTGGTCGGCGAGCACTTCGCGGGCGCGGCCTGACGCTCCCGCGCCCCGCGTCCTCCCGCGCCCCGCTCTCCCGTCTGCGGCTCCCCGCGCCCGGGGCCGTACCGGTCAGGAGGCTCGGGACCGTCAGGAGCCGCCGGGACCGTCAGGAACCGTCCCGCGAGCCGTGCGCGCTCTTCGAATAGGCGTCGTGCCAGGCGGCCTTCGCGCCGGAGTCGCCTATCCGGTACACGTCCACGACAGCCCCGGCCGCCACGGCGAGCGACAGGACGGCCACCACGATCCGCACCGGCAACGCCGCCGCCCGGCCCGCGCGCGCCGAACCCGCCGGGGCCACGGTGTCCGCCGGGCCCTCGGCCGGCACCGCCTTCTTCGTGCCGCGCGCCGTCCACCACACGACCGCCGCCAGGACGAACAGGCCCAGCGCCCACGGCAGCAGCCCGTCGCCCAGCTCGGTGTGCCGCCGGACCAGCGCGTCGTCGTCGACGTGCCGTTCGAGCCATTCGCCGGCCTGGGTGGTCAGGGGCACGCTGACCAGGGCGACGAGGGCGAGCGCGGGCAGCAGCGCCCCGAGCCGGCGGGCCGCCCGGGGCCACACCGCCGCGGCCACCAGCGCCAGCGCGGTCAGCGGTATCAGCACGACGACGACGTGCACCAGCAGCACATGNCCCGAGCCGGCGGGCCGCCCGGGGCCACACCGCCGCGGCCACCAGCGCCAGCGCGGTCAGCGGTATCAGCACGACGACGACGTGCACCAGCAGCACATGGGCCGGCAGGCCGTTGACCAGACTCATGGGGACACTCCTGAGGGGGGTGGGGCCAGGGGCGCGCCAGCGTGGCACAGCAAGCTCTCAGTTGCCTCTGAGCGTGCTCTCGGCCACCCGGCCCCCGGCGGA
>NZ_JAJSZC010000382.1:0-3915 GCF_036815105.1 Streptomyces sp. IBSBF 3136 | reverse complement strand
CCTGACCCCCCTTTGGAGCCCCTGTGGTGCACGCAGACCGCGAACCGGCAGCCCCCGCCCGCCTCTCCCGCCGGACCGTCGTCGCCGTGTTCGGCGCCGTCGCCTCCGGCGCCCTGCTCGGCGCCCCGCGCGTGGCGGCGGCACCGTCGGCCGCGCCGGGCCTCGACGACCCGGCGAAGAAGGAGATCGCCATGCAGCTGGTGTCGAGCGCGGAGAACTCCTCGCTCGACTGGAAGGCCCAGTACCGGTACATCGAGGACATCGGCGACGGCCGCGGCTACACCGCCGGCATCATCGGCTTCTGCTCCGGCACCGGCGACATGCTCGACCTCGTCCAGCTCTACGCAGACCGCAAGCCCGGCAACGTGCTCGCCAAGTACCTGCCCGCCCTGCGCCGGGTGAACGGGACGGACTCGCACAGCGGGCTCGACCCCGACTATCCCAAGGACTGGCGCAAGGCGGCCCAGGACGGCGCGTTCCAGCAGGCCCAGAACGACGAGCGGGACCGGGTCTACTTCAACCCCGCGGTCGCCCAGGGCAAGGCGGACGGGCTGCGCGCCCTCGGGCAGTTCGCCTACTACGACGCCCTCGTCATGCACGGCGACGGCGACGACCCCACCAGCTTCCGCAACATCCGCAAGCGGGCCCTGCGCACCGCCAAGCCGCCGGCGCAGGGCGGCAACGAGACGACGTACCTCAACGCCTTCCTCGACGCGCGGGTGTGGGCCATGAAGCAGGAGGAGGCGCACAGCGACACCAGCAGGGTCGACACCGAACAGCGGGTCTTCCTGCGCAAGGGCAACCTCGACCTGAACACGCCGCTGGACTGGAAGGTGTACGGGGACAGTTACCACATCGGCTGAGCCGCGGGTCGGACCGGCCGTCAGGGGGACTGTCCGTCAGGCGGACCCCCTGGCGGGCCCGACCGGCCCCGGTCCCCCTCCGCCGTGCCGGGGCCGTTCGCGAGCCGCCGGTGGCGCGCTCGCATGCCGGGGCCCTGACGAGGAAAGATGGGTTCCGAGCGATCGACCACACCGATGCGGAGGAGCGGACTCATGCCGCACGAGCGAGCCGGCCGGCCGGCCGGTCCCGAGGACCTTGTCGACGTGGCCCGGCTGGTCACGGCGTACTACACCCTGCACCCCGACCCGGCCGACCCCGGGCAGCGGGTGGCGTTCGGCACGTCGGGGCACCGGGGTTCGTCCCTGGCGACCGCCTTCAACGAGGACCACATCGCCGCCACCAGCCAGGCCATCGTCGAGTACCGGACGGCCCACGGCATCGACGGCCCCCTGTTCCTCGGCGCCGACACCCACGCCCTGTCCGAGCCCGCCCAGGCCACCGCCCTGGAGGTGTTCGCCGCCAACGGCGTGACGGTGCTCCTCGACAGCGCGGACGGCTACACACCGACTCCGGCGCTCTCGCACGCCATCCTCACCCACAACCGGGGCCGCGCCTCGGGCCTCGCCGACGGCGTGGTCGTCACCCCGTCGCACAACCCGCCCGCCGACGGCGGCTTCAAGTACAACCCGCCCAGCGGCGGGCCCGCCGCGTCCGACGCCACCTCCTGGATCCAGGACCGCGCCAACCAGATCATCGCGGGCGGGCTGAAGGACGTGCGGCGGCTGACGTACGCCCGCGCGCTCGCCGCCGACTCCACCGGGCGGTACGACTTCCTCGGCGCCTACGTCGGCGACCTGCCGAGCGTCCTGGACCTCGACGCGATCCGCGCCGCGGGGGTGCGCATCGGCGCCGACCCGCTCGGCGGCGCCTCCGTCGCCTACTGGGGCCGGATCGCCGAGGAGCACGGACTCGACCTGACCGTGGTCAATCCGCACACCGACCCCACCTGGCGGTTCATGACGCTGGACTGGGACGGAAAGATCCGCATGGACTGCTCCTCCCCGTACGCCATGGCCTCGCTCATCGAGCAGCGTGACCGCTTCCGCATCGCCACCGGCAACGACGCCGACGCCGACCGGCACGGCATCGTCACCCCCGACGCCGGCTTGATGAACCCCAACCACTACCTGGCCGTCGCCATCTCCTACCTCTACCGGCACCGCGAGCGGTGGCCAGCCGAGACCGGTGTCGGCAAGACGCTCGTGTCCTCCACGATGATCGACCGCGTCGCCGCCGACCTGGACCGCCGGCTGGTCGAGGTCCCGGTCGGGTTCAAGTGGTTCGTGGACGGACTGGCCGGCGGCACCCTGGGCTTCGGCGGCGAGGAGTCGGCCGGGGCCTCCTTCCTGCGCCGCGACGGCTCGGTGTGGACCACCGACAAGGACGGCATCCTGCTGGCCCTGCTCGCGTCCGAGATCACGGCCGTCACCGACCGGACGCCCTCGGAGCACTACGCCGACCTCACCGCCCGTTTCGGCGAACCCGCCTACGCCCGTATCGACGCGCCCGCCTCCCGCGAGCAGAAGGCGCTGCTGGCGAAGCTGTCCCCGGCCCAGGTCACCGCCGACACCCTCGCGGGCGAGCCGGTCACCGGTGTGCTCAGCGAGGCGCCGGGCAACGGCGCGGCCATCGGCGGGATCAAGGTCACCACCGCCAACGCCTGGTTCGCGGCCCGCCCTTCGGGCACGGAGGACGTCTACAAGATCTACGCCGAGTCGTTCCACGGCCCCGACCATCTCGCTCGGGTGCAGGAGGAGGCCAAGGCCGTGGTCCAGGCCGCGCTCGGCGGCTGACGACAGGGCCCGGCTTCCCTGCGACCACGACGTCCTCCGCCCCTCGCGCCCGCGACGGCCTGCGACCCGGGCGGGCGGAGGCCGTCACTGCGTGGGCCGGCGACCGAAGGGCCCCGGGTCGCCGGGGCCCTGGACGGGCGGGATCAGTCGCGTCCGCGAGCGTGGTCGAGCCGGTCCAGCACGGCCTGGGCCATGGCCGCCTCGCCCTTGGCGTTCGGGTGGGCGGGGGCCGCGGGCGAAGCCGGCTGCAACGGCTCGATCCAGCGGTCGGCGGGCGCCTTGCACATGTCGTGGCCCACCGTGGGACCGTAGGTGTCGACGTACTCGGCCCGGTTCCACGAGGCCACCAGACGCAGCATCAGGTTCAGCCGCTTCTCGGTGTCGCGCAGGTAGGGGAAGTCGCCCTTGGCGAACGGCACCGAGGGGAAGCAGCCGCTGCCGTCGTCCGGCAGCAGGTCCGGGTAGCCGACGACGATCACCCGCGCGTGCGGGGCGCGGGCGTGCACGGCCCGCAGCACCCGGTCGATCTTCGGTGCGGTCTGCAGCACGGTGAGCGCCAGTCGGTCGTAGCCCGCGGCCCGGTAGGAACGCTCGCAGGGGTTGCCGGCCGGGTCCTGGACACCGAGCCGGGCGCAGGTGCCGATGATCGAGCCGAAGCCGACGTCGTTGCCGCCGATCTGCACCGTCACCAGGTCCGTGTTCCGTCCCAGCGCTTCGAGTTGCGGGGGGTTGCCGCCCTGCGCCTTCCACATCTCCTCGGTCGTGGCCCCGGCGCAGCTCACGTCCTCGAACGCGGTCACGCCACCCCGACTTGCCAGCAGTGAGGGGTAGTTGTGGTCGGAGCGGGCGCAGTCGGCGTCCACCTGGCCCGGGATCGCGGGCCCCGAGGTGTAGGAGTCCCCGAGGGAGACGTAGGTGAGGTCGCGGGGATGGGCGGGGTGCGCGGCGGCGGGTGCCGTCGACGCGGCGACGAGGGCGCAGCCCCCGAGTGCCGCCCCCAGCACGGCACTCCGCCGCCGGGATCTCGCTGGTTCCGCCGCAACGCTGTCGTTCGCCATGGGTTCCTCCCCTGAGGCCGGGACGTCGCACGCGGTCCGCGCCGAGGCGGACCGCGCGGTCAACTGGGCCTGTATACCGTCCGGTAGGTCTCCCAGGCCAGAGGGGGGAAGGAAGCGGGAACGAACATTCCCGCCCGCCCGGGGGAGAGGGAGCACCACGG
>NZ_JAJSZC010000381.1:0-3986 GCF_036815105.1 Streptomyces sp. IBSBF 3136 | reverse complement strand
GCCCAGGCCCCCGCGCACGCCGCCGCCCCGGCCCCGGCCCCGTCACCGGCCGCCGCGCATGCCACAGCGGCCCAGGGCCCGTATCCGGCGCAGAACCGACCCCCTGCCCAGGACCCGGTCCGGTCGCCGGCCGCGGCTCGCGCCGTGTTCCCGGACGCGTTCGAGGACGCCGAGCGGCCCGCCTGGTGGCGGGAGGGCGCCGACGACGGGCTGTCCCCGACGACCGACACCGTGCCGGTGAACGGCGTGCCCGTGGGCGGCGGCAGCCGGGTGCGGCTGCGGCCGCGCGGCCGGGGCGCCGACGCCCAGGACATGTTCCTCGAGGGGCGGACGGCGCGGGTCGCGGCCGTCTTCCACGACGTGGACGGCAGAGTGCACCTCGCGGTGACCGTCGACGACGACCCCGCGGCCGAGCTGCACGGCTGGTACGGCCGCTTCCACTACTTCCGGCCCGACGAGGTCGAACCGCTGGCCCCGTCGGACGCGGGTCCCGCGGACCCGGACCCCACACCCCGGCCGCGGTCCCCGCGGCCCACGAGTCCGGCCGAGCGGCCGGAGGAGGGACGGCTCGATGGACACCCGTGAGAAACCGGCGCACGCCGGCGACCGACTCCGTCACCGACTCCAGCAAAGGCCGACGACATGACCACTCAGAGCGGTACCACCGAAGTGAGCGGTGAGCCCAGCAGGGGCGAGGCGCGCGAAGGGATCGACGAGATCCACATCCTCTGGATCTCGGAGGGCATGAGCTGCGACGGCGACACCGTGTCCCTGACGGCCGCGGACCAGCCCTCCATCGAGGACGTGGTGCTGGGCCTCATCCCGGGCCTGCCGAAGGTCAACCTGGTCAACAAGGTGCTCTCGCCGAGCCTGGGCGGCGAGGACTTCCTCGCCCCGTACCGGGCGGCGGCCCGCGGTGAGCTGGGCCCGTTCATCCTCGTGATCGAGGGCTCGATCCCGAACCAGAACATCATCGACGGCGACGGCTACTGGACGTCCTTCGGCAACGACCCGGAGACCGGCCAGCCGCAGACCCTCAACCACTGGATCGACCAGCTCGCCCCGCGGGCCTGGGCGGTGGTCGCGGCGGGCACCTGCGCGACCTACGGCGGCATCCACGCCATGGCCGGCAACCCCACCGGCTGCATGGGCCTCGCGGACTACCTGGGCTGGGACTACAAGTCGCAGGCCGGTCTCCCGGTCGTCAACGTGCCTGGCTGCCCGATCCAGCCGGAGAACTTCATGGAGACCCTGATCTGGGTGCTCCAGCACGCGGCCGGTACCGCTCCCCCGCCCCCGCTCGACCACATGCTGCGTCCGCAGTGGCTGTTCGGGAAGACCGTGCACGAGGGCTGCGACCGCGGCTCGTACTACGAGCAGGCCGACTTCGGTCTCGACTACAACTCGCCCAAGTGCCTGGTGAAGACGGGCTGCTGGGGACCGGTGGTCAACTGCAACGTGCCCAAGCGCGGCTGGATGGCCGGCATCGGCGGCTGCCCGAACGTCGGCGGCATCTGCATCGGCTGCACGATGCCGGGCTTCCCCGACGCGTTCATGCCGTTCATGGACGAGCCCCCGGGCGGAACGCTCTCCTCCCTGGTCATCAAGCCCTACGGGGCCGTCATCCGGCGGCTGCGCGGCCTGACCAACGACATGGTGAACCACGAGCCCAAGTGGCGCCACAACAAGAGCAAGCTGACCAGCGGTTTCGACCCGCGCTGGCGATCGTGACGCCGCCGCCCGTGCCGCATCCCCCCACCGAACCGCCGACACCGAGCAGCAAGGGGCAGTACCGCAGATGACGACCACCGACGCCCGGTCCACCGGACGCAAACCCGCGCAGATCGTGGACATGTCCTGGGACCCGATCACCCGGATCATCGGCAACCTGGGCATCTACACGAAGATCGACTTCGCCAACCGGGAAGTCGTGGAGTGTCACAGCACCTCGTCGCTGTTCCGCGGCTACTCGGTGTTCATGAAGGGCAAGGACCCGCGGGACGCGGGCTTCATCACCTCGCGCATCTGCGGTATCTGCGGGGACAACCACACCACGTGCTCGAACTACGCCCAGCAGATGGCCTACGGCGTCAAGCCTCCGAAGCTGGCCGAGCACATCACCAACCTCGGCGAAGCGGCCGAGTACATGTTCGACCACACGCTCTTCCAGGACAACCTGGTGTTCGTGGACTTCTGCGAGGCGATGGTCAAGGCCACCAACCCCGGTGTCCTGGCCCGCGCCGAACGCACGGACGCGCCCCGCGGGGACATCCACGGCTACCGGACCATCGCCGACATCATGAAGGCCTTCAACCCCTTCGAGGGCGAGGTCTACAAGGAGGCGCTGAAGGTCAGCCGGGTCACCCGGGAGATGTTCTGCCTGATGGAGGGGCGGCACGTGCACCCCTCCACGCTGTACCCGGGCGGTGTCGGCACGATGCCGCAGCCGAACACCTTCACCGACTACCTCAGCCGGCTCATGCGCGTCATCGACTTCGTGAAGAAGGCGGTGGCGATGAACGACGACGTCTTCGACTTCTTCTACGAGGCGCTGCCCGGCTACGAGGAGGTCGGCAAGCGCCGCATCCTGCTGGGCTGCTGGGGCGCCTGGCAGAACCCGGACGTCGTCGACTACCGGTACGAGAACATGAACCGGTGGGGCAAGGCGATGTACGTCACCCCCGGCATCGTCGTGGACGGCAAGCTGGTCACCAACAACCTCATCGACATCAACCTCGGCCTGCGCATCATGCTGGGCAGCTCCTTCTACGAGGACTGGGTCAACGAGGACCCCTTCGTCACCCACGACCCGCTCGGCAACCCCGTCGACATGCGCCACCCGTGGAACCAGACCACCGTGCCGGTGCCGCAGAAGCGCGACTTCGACGGCAACTACAGCTGGGTGATGAGCCCGCGCTGGTACCACCCGGAGTCCGGTCAGCACCTCGCCCTGGACACCGGCGGCGGCCCGCTGGCCCGACTGTGGTCGACGGCGCTGAGCGGCCTGGTCGACACGCCGTACATCAAGGCCACCGGCAACAGCGTGCGCATCTCGCTGCCCAAGGGCGAGTCGCTGCCGGAGACCACGCTGGAGTGGCACATCCCGAAGTGGAGCAACACGATTGAGAGGGACCGTGCCCGGCCCTACTTCGTCGCCTACGCGGCCGCCATGGCCCTGCAGTTCCTGGAGGAGGCGATGGGCATGCTCCGCGACGGCGACACCAAGGTCTTCGAGAACTTCGAGGTACCGGACGAGGCCATCGGCTGCGGGTTCCACGAGGCGGTCCGCGGTGTCCTCTCGCACCACCTGGTGATCCGCGACAAGAAGATCGCCAACTACCACCCGTACCCGCCGACCCCGTGGAACGCCAGCCCCCGCGACATCTACGGCACCCCCGGACCGTACGAGGACGCCGTCCAGGGCCAGCCGATCTTCGAGGAGAACGGGCCGGACGACTTCAAGGGCGTCGACATCATGCGCACCGTGCGCAGCTTCGACCCCTGTCTGCCGTGCGGGGTGCACATGTACGTCGGCAAGGGCAAGACGCTGTCGACCGTGCACTCGCCCACGTACGGGGCCAACCATGGCTGACACCGGCGTACGGCTCCCGGACCCGGCCGTGGAGGCGCGGCTGGCCCGGCTCGACGAGCTGCTGGCCGGCCTGGAGTCCGCGCCCGGCCCCGGCGCCCGCGAGGCACTGGAGTCGGTGTCCCTGCTGACCGAGGTCTACGGCGAGGCGCTGGCCCGGGTGCTTGACCTGGTGGACGGGGACGTGCGCGCGCGTCTCGCCGACGACGAACTGCTGGGGCACCTGCTGGTGCTGCACGGCATCCACCCCGACTCGGCCGAGCAGCGGGCCGCCCGCGCGGTCGAGCGGCTGCGGCCCGCGGTCCGCGAGCGCGGCGGGGAGCTGGAGTGGGCCGGTGTCGAGGGACAGGTCGCCCGGGTGCGGGTGAGCACCGGGGGCGGCGGGTGCGGGTCCGGC
>NZ_JAJSZC010000380.1:0-4097 GCF_036815105.1 Streptomyces sp. IBSBF 3136 | reverse complement strand
GTCCCCGCCTTTCCCGCCCCTTCGACCGCAGTCTTCTTCCCGGCCCCCGCAGTACTACCCCGCTTCCGGCCGCTTTCCTCTCCCGTGGGCGCCTTCCCCCGGGTGGGTCCCGGCTCGCCTCCGGAGCGCTTCCCGGACGCCTCGGTGTGCTCCGCGCGGCCGGCCCTCATGGGCTCGCCCGGGGACGCGGCCGTACCACCGGAGGCTTCCGCGCCCCGGGAGCGGCCGGTCGCCGGCTGCTGTACGGGGGTCTTCTTCGCCACCATGGCCGCGGCCCCTTCACATATTGTGATCTTGCACGCGAATCGTGCTGGGACGATAAATCGACTTGAGTCCCGCGGCAACGGGGCACACCGCCCGATTCGCCCGCCCGCACCCCCCGCGCAGCGGACCTGCATCCGTTGTGCCCCGCTCCCCGCCGGGTAATCCGGCAGGTCCGCCGGGCCCCGACACGGGTCGCCACGCCCGACGCCATCCGGGTCACCGGCCCCGTGCCGGCCGGTCGCCCGCGCGGGCCGCCGAAAAGCGGTCGGCCGCTGTCCGCGCGGCGCCGTACACTGGGCGGAGCGAAAAGCGTGGATGGGGACGAGTAGCGGCGTACGCAGCCCAGAGCGACCCGGGGACGGTGTGAGCCCGGGGGCGAGCGCGGCGTGAAGATCACCCCGGAGCCGCCGGAAGAAAGCCGTGGGGACCCGCGGCGAGTAGAACCGGCTCGCGACCCCAATGAGGGGGCTCAGCGGCGCGTACGGCACGCCGAGGGGCCAAGGAGGGTGGTACCGCGGGAGCGCGCCGCACACGGCGTAGACGAATGAAGGCTCTCGTCCCTCCGACGGAAGGCAGCAAGTCCGTTGGAGGATGCTCGCAGATGACAGCGCCGACGTACCGCCAGGTGCCCGCCCAGGTCGACCTGCCCGCGCTTGAGCACGCGGTGCTCGACTTCTGGCGCGACCAGAAGATCTTCGCCAAGAGCCTGGAGCAGTCCGAGGGCCGCCCGGAGTGGGTGTTCTACGAAGGCCCGCCCACCGCCAACGGCATGCCCGGCGCCCACCACATCGAGGCACGCGTCTTCAAGGACGTCTTCCCCCGCTTCCGCACCATGCGCGGCTACCACGTGGGCCGCAAGGCCGGCTGGGACTGCCACGGCCTGCCCGTGGAGCTGGCGGTGGAGAAGGAGCTGGGCTTCTCCGGCAAGCAGGACATCGAGGCGTACGGCATCGCCGAGTTCAACGCCAAGTGCCGCGAGTCCGTGACCCGGCACACCGACGCCTTCGCCGAGCTGACCACCCGCATGGGTTACTGGGTCGACCTGGACGACGCCTACCGCACCATGGACCCCGAGTACGTGGAGTCGGTCTGGTGGTCGCTGAAGGAGATCTTCGGCAAGGGCCTGCTGGTCCAGGACCACCGTGTCGCCCCGTGGTGCCCGCGCTGCGGTACCGGCCTGTCCGACCACGAACTGGCCCAGGGCTACGAGACGGTCGTGGACCCCTCCGTGTACGTCCGCTTCCCTCTCACCTCGGGCCCGCTCGCCGGCGAGGCCGCGCTCCTGGTGTGGACGACGACCCCGTGGACCCTCGTGTCCAACACGGCGGTCGCGGCGCACCCCGAGGTCACCTACGTCGTCGCCACGAACGGCGAGGAGAAGGTCGTCGTCGCCGAGCCGCTCGTCGCCAAGGCGCTCGGCGAGGGCTGGGAGACCATCGGCCAGGCCTTCACGGGCGCCGAGATGGAGCGCTGGACGTACCGGCGCCCGTTCGAGCTGGTCAAGTTCCCGGCCCCCGCCCACTACGTGGTGAACGCCGACTACGTCACCACCGAGGACGGCACGGGTCTGGTCCACCAGTCCCCCGCCTTCGGTGAGGACGACCTCAAGGTCTGCCGCTCCTACGGCCTGCCCGTGGTGAACCCCGTCCGCCCGGACGGCACCTTCGAGGAGGACCTCCCGCTGGTCGGCGGCGTCTTCTTCAAGAAGGCCGACGAGAAGCTCACCGAGGACCTCCAGCAGCGCGGCCTGCTCTTCCGGCACCTTCCGTACGAGCACAGCTACCCGCACTGCTGGCGCTGCCACACCGCGCTGCTGTACTACGCGCAGCCCTCCTGGTACATCCGGACGACGGCCATCAAGGACCGCCTGATCCAGGAGAACGAGAAGACCAACTGGTTCCCGGACACGGTCAAACACGGCCGTTACGGCGACTGGCTGAACAACAACATCGACTGGGCGCTCTCCCGCAACCGCTACTGGGGCACCCCGCTGCCGATCTGGCGCTGCGAGGACGACCACCTCACCTGCGTCGGCTCCCGCGCGGAGCTGACCGAGCTGACCGGCACCGACCAGTCGGGCCTCGACCCGCACCGCCCCTACATCGACGAGGTCACCTTCGCCTGCCGCCACGACGGCTGCGGGAAGACCGCCACGCGCGTGCCGGAGGTCATCGACGCCTGGTACGACTCGGGCTCGATGCCGTTCGCCCAGTGGGGTTACCCGTACAAGAACAAGGAGCTGTTCGAGAGCCGCTACCCGGCCCAGTTCATCTCCGAGGCGATCGACCAGACGCGCGGCTGGTTCTACACGCTGATGGCCGTCGGCACCCTGGTGTTCGACCGGTCGTCGTACGAGAACGTCGTCTGCCTCGGCCACATCCTCGCCGAGGACGGCCGCAAGATGTCCAAGCACCTGGGCAACATCCTGCAGCCGATCCCGCTGATGGACCAGCACGGCGCGGACGCGGTCCGCTGGTTCATGGCGGCCGGCGGCTCCCCGTGGGCGGCCCGCCGGGTCGGCCACGGCACCATCCAGGAGGTCGTCCGCAAGACCCTGCTGACGTACTGGAACACGGTGGCCTTCCAGGCCCTGTACGCCCGTACGTCCAACTGGGCGCCGTCCGCGGCGGACCCGGCCCCGGCCGAGCGCCCGCTGATCGACCGCTGGCTGCTGTCCGAGCTGCACGCGCTCACCGACCAGGTGACCCAGGCCCTGGAGGCGTACGACACCCAGCGCGCCGGCAAACTGCTGTCCGCGTTCGTCGACGACCTGTCCAACTGGTACGTCCGCCGTTCGCGCCGCCGCTTCTGGCAGGGCGACAAGGCCGCGCTGCGCACGCTGCACGAGGTGCTGGAGACGGTCACCAAGCTCATGGCGCCGATCACCCCGTTCATCACCGAGCGGGTGTGGCAGGACCTGGTCGTGCCGGTGGCGCCGGGCGCCCCGGAGTCCGTGCACCTGGCCCCCTGGCCGGAGGCGGACCTGTCCGCCATCGACCCGGAGCTGTCGAAGCAGATGGTCCTGGTACGCCGTCTGGTGGAGCTGGGCCGCGCCACGCGCGCGGAGTCGGGCGTCAAGACCCGCCAGCCGCTGTCCCGGGCGCTGATCGCCGCGACCGGCTTCGAGGCCCTGGACCCCGAGCTGCACGTGCAGATCACCGAGGAGCTGAACGTCTCCTCCCTGGCCTCGCTGTCCGAGGTCGGCGGCTCGCTCGTGGACACCACCGCGAAGGCCAACTTCCGGGCGCTGGGCAAGCGGTTCGGCAAGCGGGTGCAGGACGTGGCCAAGGCCGTGGCCGCCGCCGACGCCGCCGCGCTGTCGCTGGCCCTGCGCGAGGGCACGGCGTCGGTGGAGGTCGACGGCGAGACGGTCGCCCTCGCCCCCGACGAGGTGATCATCACGGAGACCCCGCGCGAGGGCTGGTCGGTGGCCTCCGACTCCGGTGCCACGGTGGCGCTGGACCTGGAGATCACCGAGGAGCTGCGGCAGGCCGGTCTGGCCCGTGACGCGATCCGGCTGATCCAGGAGGCCCGCAAGAACAGCGGCCTGGACGTCGCCGACCGGATCGCCCTGCGCTGGACGTCCACCGACCCGGCGGTCGTCGCGGCCCTGGCCGAGCACGCCGGGCTGATCGCCGAGGAGGTCCTGGCGACCGACTTCGCCCAGGGCGAGGCGGACGCCGGCTTCGGGGAGCCGTTCACCGACGAGGGCCTGTCCCTCACCTTCCGGTTGCGCAAGGCGTAAGCGGGACCACGCGAAGGGGCCCGCCCCCCCCCCCCCGGGGGGGGGGCGGCCCCGGGGGGGGGGGGGGGGGGCGGCGGGGGGCCCACCG
>NZ_JAJSZC010000379.1:0-4131 GCF_036815105.1 Streptomyces sp. IBSBF 3136 | reverse complement strand
GGGAAACGCCCGGTTACATTCCGAACCCGGAAGCTAAGCCTCACAGCGCCGATGGTACTGCAGGGGGGATCCTGTGGGAGAGTAGGACACCGCCGAACAATTCTTGGGAAAACCCCCGCATCGAAAGATGCGGGGGTTTTCTGCGTTCGGGGTCCTTTATGGTCGAGGTATGCGCTATGACCTGATCATCTTCGACAACGACGGGGTCCTCGTGGACAGCGAGCCGATCTCCAATCGGCACCTGGCCGCCTATCTGACCGAGCTGGGGCACCCCACGTCGTACGAGGACTCCATCCGGGACTACATGGGATCGGCGATGCACCGCATCCACGACCTGGTGCTGGAGCGGACGGGCCGGCGGCTGCCGGACGACTTCGACGACGTCTTCCACGCGCGTGTGTTCGCCGCCTTCGAGCGGGAGCTGAAGCCCGTTGCCGGCGTCGGCGGGGTGCTGGAGAAGCTGGCCGCCGACGGGGTCCCGTACTGCGTCGCCTCCTCCGGGAGCCATGAGCGGATCAGGGTCGGCCACCGCGCGACCGGACTCGACCGGTGGTTCGACGAGCAACGCATCTTCAGCTCGCAGGACGTGGGTCGGGGCAAGCCGGCACCGGACCTCTTCCTGTACGTGGCCGAGCGGATGGGCGTCGCCCCCGGGCGGTGCCTGGTCGTGGAGGACTCGCCGCTGGGCGTACAGGCCGCCGTGGCGGCCGGGATGGACGTGTACGGGTTCACCGCCATGACGCCGGCGGACAAGCTCGCCCAGGCGACGCAACTGTTCTCCACCATGGGCGAGTTGGCTGACCTGCTGGTGTGACCGGGGCCAGTGCTCCGGGGCTGACATTTGTCACGCGGACCTCCGGACGATCGTTTCTACTGGCGGACCCCACCCGGCGGCGAAGCTATGAGCATGACGACGAACACGGGTTCCAAGGGCCAGAGCACGATGCAGAACTTCGCGCCGCTGATCGTGGACGTGGCGGTGCCCCTCGCTTCGTACTACCTGTTCAAGGACGGCTTCGGGATGAGCACCTTCGCGGCGCTCGCCTGGAGCAGCGTGGTGCCCGCGCTGCGCACCGCGTGGAGCGTGCTGAAGGAGCGGAGGACCAACGCACTGGCCGGGCTCATCCTGGTCGTGAACGTCGTCTCCCTGCTGCTGAGCTTCGTCTCCGGTGATCCGCGGCTGATGCTGGCGAAGGACAGCGGGGTCAGCAGCACCGTCGCGATCGGCATCCTGGTCTCGGTCGCCCTCGGCAGGCCCATGATGACCGCCGGTCTCAAGCCCTTCCTGGTGAAGGGTGACGCGGTCAGGGAAGCCGCCTGGGAGCGGCTGATGGCGGGCACCGCCGCCGCTTCGACCGCCTTCCGGCGCAGGGAGCGGGTGTTCTCCGTGGTGTGGGGTGTGGTGCTGCTCGCCGAGTGCGTGGTGCGGGCCGTGGGCGCGTACACCGTCGCCGTGGACACGATGGTCTGGCTCGGTGGGGTGGTCCTGGCCGTCGCGGTGCTGATCGGGATCGTGGCCGGCGGCGCCCTCGGGGCCGGGCCGATGGAGGCCATGCTCTCCGAGGAGGCCGAGCGGCTGGAGATCACCGACGCGGGGACGGCCGACGCCGGGACCGCCGACGCCGGGACCATCGGGACCGGTTCCGCCGAAGCCACGTTCGCCGAGCCCGAGGTCGCCGTCGCCGCGTGACACGACTGACGACACACCCCCCGGGCCGAAGCTGAAGGAAATTCATCTTTGGCCGGATCTACCCACAGGTAGCCAGGGGCCCTACGCTCGCCGCCATGACAGATGTGCTGCGGCGCGGCAGGGCCTCGTTGGCGTTCAGCTTCTTCGCCCAGGGCGCCACCTTCGCGCTGCTGGTGACGCGCATCCCGGCGATCCAGGACCGGTACGGCATCTCCGACGGGCTGCTGCCGGTCTTCCTCGCCGCCGTGCCGATCCTCGCCGGGGTCGGCAGCGTGACGACCGAGCAGCTGGTGAAGCGGGTCAGGCCCAGCCGGCTGCTGCGCTGGTCCCAGCCGGTGGTGCTGCTGGCACTGCTCGGGGTCGGGGCCGGCGGCACCGGGGTGATGGCGGAGCTGGGACTCGCGCTGGCCGCGTTCGGGCTCGCCGTCGGCGCGCTGGACGCCTCCATGAACATGCTCGGGGTCAGCCTCCAGCGGACGTACGGGCGCAGCATCATGCTGAGCTTCCACGCCGCCTACAGCCTGGGCGGCATCGTGGGGGCCTCGCTCGCCTGGGCCGGGGCGCACTGGCAGCTCGCGCTGTGGGTGTCGTATCTGCCGGTGGTGGCCGTGCTGCTGCCGGCGACGCTGGTGGGGAGCAGGTGGTACGTCGACGGGGACGCGGCGTCCGTCCAGGAGGAGGCCGGCGCGGGCGGTGGCGGTGTCGTTTTCAAGCTGCTGCTGCCGCTGTGCCTGGTGATGACCTTCGCCTACATCGGGGACTCGACGGTCTCCAACTGGAGCGCCAAGTACCTGAAGGACGTGCTGGGCAGTTCCGAGCAGCTGGCGACGGTGCCGTACAACGTGTACATGGTGACCACGCTGGTGGGCCGGACCATCGGGGACTTCGGGGTGCGGCGGTTCGGGGCGGCCGCGGTCGTGCGGATCGGGGCGCTGGTGGCGGCCGGGGGCTTCGCGGTGGTGTCCGTGGCTCCGGACGCGTGGGTCGGCATGCTCGGGTTCACCCTGCTGGGCCTGGGGCTGTGCGTCCTTGTGCCGCAGACCTTCGCGGCGGCGGGGCGGCTGTTCCCGGGGGCCTCGGACGCGGCGATAGCCCGGCTCAACATCTTCAACTACGTGGGCTTCCTGATCGGTTCGCCGTTGGTGGGGGCGCTCGGGGACACCTGGAGCTACCGGGGGGCGATGCTGGTGCCGATGGTGTTGGTGCTGGTGACGTTGGCGTACGCCAGATCGTTCGCGGCTCAACCGGACCGATACGGTGGCGGGCATGAGCGGCCGCGCACAGCTGATGTGGGACGAGGCAGTAACGGGCTATGACTTCGGCCCGGACCATCCGATGGATCCGGTCCGGCTGGAGCTGACCCGGAAGCTGGTGGACGCCTTCGGGCTCGACCGGCAGATGACGGTGGTCGCGGCGAAGCCGGCCGGGGAGTCGACGCTGCGCCTGGTCCACCGGCAGGACTACATCGACGCCGTGAAGGCCGCGTCGGCCGATCCGGGGGCGGCCGACGGCTCGTACGGGCTCGGCACGCTGGACGATCCCGCGTTCGCCGGGATGCACGAGGTGTCCGCGCTCATCGCCGGGCAGTCGGTGGGTGCGGCGGAAGCGGTGTGGCGGGGCGACGCCGAGCACGCGGTGAACTTCGCGGGCGGGCTGCACCACGCGATGCCCGGGGGCGCCTCCGGGTTCTGCGTCTACAACGACGCCGCCCTGGCCATCGCGCGACTGCTCGAACTGGGTGCCGAACGGGTCGCCTACGTGGACGTCGACGTGCACCACGGGGACGGGGTGCAGGCGGCGTTCTGGGAGGACCCGCGGGTCCTGACGATCTCGTTGCACGAGCATCCGAGCACGCTGTTCCCGCAGACCGGATGGCCGCAGGAGACCGGGGCCGGGGCGGGCGAGGGCGCGGCCGTGAACGTGGCGCTGCCGGCCGGGACCGGGGACGCCGGGTGGCTGCGGGCCTTCCACGCTGTGGTGCCGGAGCTGCTCGCCGAATTCCGGCCGCAGGTGCTCGTGACGCAGCACGGGGCGGACACGCACTTCGAGGACCCGCTCGCGCATCTCGCCGTGTCGCTGGACGCGCAGCGTGCCGCGCAGGTGGCGTGCCACGAGCTGGCGCACACGTACGCGGACGGCAGATGGGTCGCCCTCGGCGGCGGCGGATACGCCGTGGTCGAGGTGGTGCCGCGGTCGTGGACACACCTGGTGGGGATCGCGGCGGGACGCGAGGTCGCCCCCGAGACGGTGATTCCCGAGGGGTGGCGGCGCGAGGTGTACGCGCGGACCCGGCAGTTGGGGCCGCAGCGGATGACGGACGGGCGGTGGCCGGTGTCGTTCGCCTCGTGGGACGCGGGGTACGACCCCGCCGACCGCCTCGACCAGGCGGTACTGGCCACCCGCCGGGCCGCCTTCCCGCTGCGGGGGCTGCTGCCGTGAGG
>NZ_JAJSZC010000378.1:0-4194 GCF_036815105.1 Streptomyces sp. IBSBF 3136 | reverse complement strand
GCCACGTTCATTCCTCTCCGGTGTGGCGGCGTGCGCTGGGGCGGGGGGGGGGGGGGGGGCGGGCCTCTTCACCGCTGTGGCGTCCGGTGGGGGCGGAGCGCTCCGCGGCGGGGCGGCGGCGTGGTGGTTCCGGCTCGCGGCGGCTCCGGCCGCGTGGGCGGACGGCGGCCTCCTCCTGCGGCTCCTCGGCTTCCTCCGCGGCGGCCTCCGGGCTGAGGATGTCGCGGACTTTCGAGCTCAGGGAGCGGGCGGTCCGCTTGGCGCCCGCCTTGGCGACGCCTCTGGCCATCGGCCCGCCGAACAGTTCGGGCACGGTCTTGGACCGTGCGTCGTACTCCAGGTCCAGGCGGTTGCACGCCTCGGCGAAGCGCAGGTAGGTGTCGACGCTGGCGATCACGATCCGGGCGTCCACCTTCAGGATCTCGATGCCGACCAGCGAGACGCGTACGAAGACGTCGATCACCATGCCCCGGTCGAGGATGAGTTCGAGGACGTCGTACAGGGTTCCGGCGCGGGGGACGCATACCACCCCGTCTTCGTAGGTGGTCATGCGCGCTCCTTCCCGGCCGGTTCGCAGCCGGTCATTGGTCCTGGGCACCACGCCGGTAGCGGGCGGTCCGGCGGTACTGCAACAGCTCCCCGTCCGCGTCGAGTTCGACCTGGTAGGTGGCGAGCAGGCTGGTGGTGTCCGGGATGCGGGCCAGTTCCAGGACGTCGACGTCGACGATCCAGCCGTCGTCCTGCGTGCGGCACACCGCGGAGACCCCTTCCAGATGGTGGTGCACGAGCTGGGTCAGCTCCTCGGCGGCGCGCTCGGCCGCATCCTTGGCGCCGCGGACCGCGCGCGGATGCGCGGGTGCGCGTGCCGCGCCGCGACTTCGCCCGCCGGGTTCGCTCATGCTGCCCACTTTGACCGCAAGTCCCGGTGAGCGCGTGTCCGGCTGGGCCGTCCGGGCCGGGCCCCCGGCACCACCGTGGCACCCACGGCCGGCACGCCGGGCCCGGCGTGCCGGCGACGGCCCCCGGGAGGACTCCGCCCTTCGGCCCATCAAGGGCGCCGGCCACCACGCCGAGAACGATCAAGCGGAGTCGCCCCGTCCCCCCGCGTTTCCGGTACGTCCCCGCGCCCCAGGCCCGTCCCGATGACGGCGGTCACGTACCCGGCCGCCAGGCCCGAAAAGAGATCCCGCATGCGCGTCCTGCTGCCCCTGAGCGCCGTCACCACCGGCGCGCTCCTGCTCGGCACGCTCACCGGCCCGAGTGCCGCCGCGGCGGACCGCAACCCCGGCGGCACACCGCTGGTGAAGGTGTCCCACGGTGACCCGTACGCCACGTGCGCCATCGGCGCGAGGTCCCCCGACAGCGTCGTCTACCCGGGCACCGAGGTCGAGCCGTACCTGTCCGTCGATCCGCGTGACCCCAAGCGGGTGGTCACCGTGTTCCAGCAGGACCGCTGGAACGACGGCGGCGCGCGTGGTCTGGCGGCCGGCTGGACCACGGACGGGCGCACCTTCCACCGCAGCACGCTGCCGTTCAGCCTGTGCGCCCCCGGCGGCGCGGACTTCGAACGGGCCTCCGACCCCTGGGTGAGCACCGGACCGGACGGCACCGTCTACGCCGGCGGGGAAGGCGTCGACTTCACGAAGAGCACCCGCAGCGCCCTGCTGGCCGCCACGTCCCGCGACGGCGGCCGCACCTGGCACCACCTCACCACCACACACGTCGACGAACAGCCGTTCTTCAACGACAAGCCCTCGCTCACCGCCGACCCGGTCCGCAAGGGCACCGCCTACCAGGTCTGGGACCGCCTGGACAACGACCCGCCCGGCCCCAGCTCCATGGACGGCCCGGGCTACCTCTCCCTCACCCGTGACGGCGGGCGCACCTGGAGCAGGGCCCGGCCGTTCGTCCGCACCGCCGCCGTGCCCAACACCCAGACCATCGGACATGTGATCGTCGTCGACCGGCGCACCGGCACCCTGCACGACTTCTTCGACTCGATCACCTACTCCGACGACCTGAACACCGTCGTAGAAGCCCACTACGCGATGGTCACCTCGCGCGACGCCGGACGGACCTGGAGCGCCCCGGTCACCGTGGCCCGGGACAGCTCCGTACCGGAGGTCGACCCGAACGACCCCGCCAAGCTGCTGCGCGCCGCGGCCACCCTGCCCAGCCCGGCCGTCGACACCAGGACGGGCACGCTGTACATGGCCTACGAGGGCTCGGACTTCTCCGGCGGCAGGTTCGACTCCGTGCAGCTCGTGCGCTCCACCGACGGCGGACGCACCTGGAGGAAACCTGAGCTGGTCAGCCCGAAAGGCGTGCCGGCCTTCTCCCCGTCGATCGCCGTCGACGAGCGGGGCACACTCGCGCTCACCTACTACGACCTGCGCTTCCTGAAGCCGGGTGACACCACCACCCTGCCCACCGCCTACCAGCTGGCCACCTGGCCGCACGGGGACCCCAGGCGCCGGATGGAGCGACGGATCTCGACGGTCTTCGACTGGCTGCAGGCGCCGTACGCCGGGGGCTATTTCCTCGGCGACTACCAGGGCCTGGTGGCGGCCGGCAAGGGAGTACGGGCGGTGCTCACCGAGACCCACTCCGGCGCGCCGCACAACCGTACGGACGTGTACAGCGGCGGTTTCCGCACCCGGTGACCTGAAACCGGACGCCGCGCCAGTCCGGGTGAACTCGCTGCCCGGTCGGCCGTGCGGAACAGGCAGACCGGCATGGCTTGGTCACGAGCCAGGGCGGGGCCACCGCCGCGGGTACGTCGACTACGGCTGGGTCGCGGCCGGCGATCCGGTCCGGCCCTTCGCGGCTGCCGGCCCGCCGGCACCGCGTCAGCCGCGTCCGACCGTGACCGTCACGCGGCTGCCGGGCGCGGCCAGTACCCGGGCCCGGCCGTCCGGCCCGCGCACGACGGTCGCACCGCCGGCGGCCGTGATCCGCCAGGTGCCCGGCGGCACGGACAGCTCGGTCACCCGCGAGCCGTGCGGGGCCGCGCGGTACGCCAGCCGGTACACGCCCCGCCCCGGGTCGTACGACGCGGAGGCGACCCGGCCCGCGACGCTCCGCGCGTACGGCTCGACGGTCAGCTCCTTGTTGGGCCGAAAGGCACCGGCGTCGTCGACCGCGCAGTATCCGCCGCCGTAGCACCACACGTAGCCCGCCCAGCCGGAGGCGTAGCGGCCCAGCGAGGCCATCGCGTCACGGTAGAACCGGTTCATGTGCGGCAGGGTGCTGTCGGGCGGCCCCCACTCGCCGACGACGACCGGCACCCGGTACCGCTTCGGGTACGCGGTGACGGCCCGCTCGTACGCCTCGATCCAGCCGGCGCCGGGGTCGTAGTCGGAGCCCGCCTCCATGGCGGAGTCGTAGAAGTGCGGCGCGTACACCACGCGCGCGTCCTCCACGCGGCCCAGGCCGGTCGGTACGCCCTCGCCGACGATCGGGGTGGGCTCGACGAACACCCAGGCGTCCCGGTCGGCCGAACGCACCGCGTGGGCGAGGCGGTTGTACATCGGGGTCAGCTGGTCGCGTTCGATCCGGCGGGCCGCCGTCGCCAGGTCCTCCCCCGGACGCGCCTCGCCCATCGGCTCGTTGATCAGGTCGTAGCCGAGGACGGCCGGATGGCCGGCGAAGCGGGCGGCGAGGGTGCGCCACATCCGTGCCTGGGCGCCGCGCAGATCCCGGTCCTCGTAGAGATGGGTGAAGGCGCGCTGCACGGCGGGCTCGAAGTACTCGGCGAACCAGTCCTCCGGATGCGCGGTGAACGGCAGTCCGTCCGTCCTGGTCGCCCACGCGGGTATGCCGCGGTGGCCGAAGGCCGGGCCGAAGACGTCCTGGTGGGCGTCGATCACGACCTTCACCCCGTAGCGGTCGGCCCAGTCCAGGATGCGCCCGATCCTTCGCAGGTAGCTTCGGCTGTACTGGCCCGGCCGCGGCTCCAGGTCGTCCCAGAAGACCAGCAGCCGGGCGAAGTCGAAGCCCTCGGCCCGCATGTCGCGCAAGTGGCGCTCGGTGATGCCGGTCAGCGCCTGCTCGCCCCGGTGGGTCTTGTCCTCGATGTTCCAGCCGTGCAGGGTCAGCACCCGTCCCTGCCGGTCGGTGAGCGGGGGTATCTCCTGCCCGCCGCCGGCGGTCCGCGGTGCGGCATGGACGGTGGCGGCGGGCAGGAGATACCCC
>NZ_JAJSZC010000377.1:0-4213 GCF_036815105.1 Streptomyces sp. IBSBF 3136 | reverse complement strand
GGGCGGGGGCGGCGACTGCGGGGCGCCGAATCCACCACCCTGCGGCGGCTGGTCCTGCGGTGCTCCGAAACCGCCCTGCGGCGGCTGGTCGGGCGGCTGAGTCATCAGCGCTCTTCCCCCTCGTTCACTGACTTTTAGCCACGCCCTGAGGTTCGCTCACGGACCCTGGGTCGTACTCATATTGTTCTCAGACGGCTCTTTCTATCACCCGGTGCGGACAGCGGGCGGGGCCGTGCCCTCCCCTGTTCCCAAGGGAGAACCGGCCCGTGATGCCCCCGTTACGCGCCTTCACGCCCCCTTCACGCGACGCACGCGCCCCCTGCGCGGGTCGCGTGCGAGGTCAGGCGTCCTCCGCCAGTTCCAGCCAGCGCATCTCCAGTTCCTCCCGCTCGGCGCCCAAGTCCCTCAGCTGGGCATCCAGTTCCGCCACCTTCGCGAAGTCCGTGGCGTTCTCGGCGATCTGGGCGTGCAGCTTGGACTCCTTCTCGGAGACCTTGTCCAACTGCCGCTCGATCTTCTGGAGTTCCTTCTTGGCGGTGCGCTGGTCGGCGGCGCTCTTCTCCATGGTGGCCGGGCGGGGGGCCGCGGCCGCGGTCTGCGCGGCGACCGCCTCCTCCATCCGCTGCCGCCGCTCCAGGTACTCGTCGATGCCGCGCGGCAGCATCCGCAGGGCGCCGTCACCGAGGAGGGCGAACACCCGGTCCGTGGTGCGCTCCACGAAGAACCGGTCGTGGGAGATGACGATCATCGAGCCGGGCCAGCCGTCGAGGACGTCCTCGAGCTGGGTGAGGGTCTCGATGTCGAGGTCGTTGGTGGGCTCGTCGAGGAAGAGGACGTTGGGCTCGTCCATGAGCAGGCGCAGCAGCTGGAGCCGCCGCCGCTCGCCACCGGAGAGGTCACCGACCGGCGTCCACTGCTTCTCCTTGCTGAAGCCGAACGTCTCGCACAGCTGACCGGCGGTCATCTCGCGGCCCTTGCCGAGGTCGACGCGCTCCCGGACCTGCTGCACGGCCTCCAGGACCCGCAGGGCGGGGTTGAGTTCGGCGACCTCCTGGGAGAGGTAGGCGAGCTTGACGGTCCGGCCGACGGCGACCCGGCCGCCGACCGGCTGCGCCTCGCCCGCGGTGCGGGCCGCGTCCGCCATCGCCCGCAGCAGGGAGGTCTTGCCGGCGCCGTTGACGCCGACGAGGCCGATCCGGTCGCCGGGGCCGAGCTGCCAGGTGACGTGCTTGAGCAGCACCTTCGGGCCGGCCTGGACGGTGACGTCCTCGAGGTCGAAGACGGACTTGCCGAGCCGGGAGGAGGCGAACTTCATCAGCTCGCTGCTGTCGCGGGGCGGCGGCACGTCGGCGATCAGCTCGTTGGCGGCCTCGACACGGAAACGCGGCTTGGAGGTACGGGCGGGCGCGCCACGGCGCAGCCAGGCCAGCTCCTTGCGGATGAGGTTCTGCCGCTTGGCCTCTTCCGTGGCGGCGATCCGCTCGCGCTCGGCGCGCGCGAAGACGTAGTCGGAGTAGCCGCCCTCGTACTCGTAGACGTCGCCGCGCTGCACGTCCCACATGCGGGTGCAGACCTGGTCGAGGAACCACCGGTCGTGGGTGACGCAGACCAGCGCCGAGCGCCGGTTGCGCAGGTGCGTGGCGAGCCAGGCGATGCCCTCGACGTCGAGGTGGTTGGTGGGCTCGTCGAGGACGAGCAGGTCCTGCTCCTCGATGAGCAGCTTGGCGAGCGCGATACGGCGCCGCTCGCCACCGGAGAGCGGTCCGATGACGGTGTCCAGGCCCTTGGGGAAGCCGGGCAGGTCAAGCCCCCCGAACAGCCCGGTCAGCACGTCCCTGACCTTGGCGTTGCCCGCCCACTCGTGGTCGGCCATGTCGCCGATGACCTCGTGCCGGACGGTGGCGGCGGGGTCGAGCGAGTCGTGCTGGGTGAGCACGCCGAGCCGCAGCCCACCGGAGTGGGTGACGCGTCCGGTGTCGGCCTCCTCCAGCTTGGCGAGCATCCGGATGAGGGTGGTCTTGCCGTCGCCGTTGCGCCCGACGACGCCGATCCGGTCCCCTTCGGACACACCGAGCGAGACGCCGTCCAGCAGGGCACGGGTGCCGTACACCTTGCTGACGTTCTCGACATTGACCAGGTTGACGGCCATTTCACTCCTGCCCCGGGGGATGGATCGACCTTCCAGGGTAGTCGGAGGTCGGGGGTCGATCCGGTGCCCGTTCCTCCTGGCGCCGCTGGTGGCACCGTACGGCCGGCAGCGGCGACTCCACCTCGTCGAGGTCGGGCCCGACCGGGCCCGGCGTACCACCTCCGGGAAGACGGCCCACATCAGCCACGGCGAGCCGGTGTCCACCGCGCGCGGCAGCGGGGTGGTGCCGCCGTGTTTCGGCGGGCCCGGCGGCCGGATCAGCGTGCGGTGGGGGCGCCGGGCGTCGGGGCGGCCGGCTCGGTCACCGTCGCGTCGGCCGGGTCACCGTCGCGCCCGGTGCGGGTGCCGTCGCCGTGCGGACCGTGCGGCAGGTGCCGGAGGTGCGCAGGGCGTCGGCGATCTTCGCGGCGGACTCGGGGTCGCGGGCGAGGAAGGCCGTGGTGGGACCCGAACCCGAGACGAGCGCGGTCAGGGCGCCCGCGTCGCGGCCCGCGGCAAGGGTGTCGGCCAGTTCCGGGAAGAGGGAGAGCGCTGCGGGCTGGAGGTCGTTGGAGACGGCGGCGGCCAGCGCGTCCGGGTCACCCTTGGCCAGCGCGTCCAGCAGTTCCGCCGAGGCCTCGGGCTCCGGGATCTCCCGCCCCTCGGCCATGCGGTCGAACTCCCGGAAGACCGCCGGGGTGGACAGTCCGCGCCCGGCCATCGCGAACACCCAGTGGAAGGTGCCGCCGACCTCCAGCGCGGTCAGCCGTTCCCCGCGCCCGGTGCCGAGTGCGGCCCCGCCCACCAGGCTGAACGGCACGTCGCTGCCCAGCTCCGCGCAGATGGCGAGCAGCTCGGCGCGCGAGGCGCCGGTGCCCCACAGCGTGTCGCAGGCGAGCAGGGCGCCCGCGCCGTCCGCGCTGCCGCCCGCCATGCCGCCGGCGACCGGGATGTCCTTGTTGATGTGGAGGTGCACGGCCGGTTCGATGCCCCGGCGTTCGGCGAGCGCGATCGCCGCACGCGCCGCGAGGTTGGTGCGGTCCAGCGGGACCTGGTCGGCGTCCGGACCCTCGCAGGTGACGCGGAGCCCGTCCGCCGGGGTGACGGTGACCTCGTCGTACAGACCGACCGCGAGGAACACGTTGGCGAGGTCGTGGAAGCCGTCGGGGCGGGCGGCGCCCACCGCGAGCTGCACGTTCACCTTCGCCGGCACCCGCACCGTCACGCTCACTTGCCCGCCTCCCGCTGCTCGGCGATCCGAGCGAACTCCTCCACCGTCAGTGACTCACCGCGCGCCTGCGGCGAGACCCCGGCCGCGACCAGGGCCGCCTCGGCGGCGGCCGCGGAGCCGGCCCAGCCGGCGAGGGCCGCCCGCAAGGTCTTGCGGCGCTGCGCGAACGCCGCGTCGACGACCGCGAAGACCTGTGCCTTGGACGCCGTGGTCTTGACCGGCTCGGTCCGCCGGACGAGCGAGACCAGGCCGCTGTCGACGTTCGGGGCGGGCCAGAAGACGTTGCGCCCGATGGACCCGGCCCGCTTCACCTCGGCGTACCAGTTGGCCTTCACGGACGGGACGCCGTACACCTTCGAGCCGGGCGCGGCGGCCAGCCGGTCGGCGACCTCGGCCTGCACCATCACCAGCGTCCGCTCGATGCCGGGGAAGGTGTCGAGCATGTGCAGCAGCACCGGCACGGCCACGTTGTACGGCAGGTTCGCCACGAGGGCGGTGGGCGCGGGGCCGGGCAGTTCGGCGACGTGCATCGCGTCGGAGTGGACCAGCGCGAACCGGTCGGCGCGCTCCGGCATCCGGGCGGCGATGGTGGCGGGCAGCGCGGCGGCCAGCACGTCGTCGATCTCGACGGCGGTGACCCGGTCGGCGGCCTCCAGCAGGGCGAGCGTGAGGGAGCCGAGGCCCGGGCCGACCTCGACGACCACGTCGTCGGGGCGGACCCCGGCGGTGCGGACGATCCGGCGGACCGTGTTGGCGTCGATCACGAAGTTCTGGCCGCGCTGCTTGGTGGGGCGGACACCGAGTGCGGCCGCGAGCTCGCGGATGTCGGCGGGGCCGAGGAGGGCGTCGGGGGT
>NZ_JAJSZC010000376.1:0-4973 GCF_036815105.1 Streptomyces sp. IBSBF 3136 | reverse complement strand
TACGACTCCTCCCGGTCCCGGCGCTGACTCGCCACGGCGTATGCCTCGGCGGGGACGTGGTGTCGGCGGGTCTGCGGCCGCTCGCGCATCCCCTGTTGGGCGCTGCCGTGGCGATCCCGGGCTCGGGCGAGTTCGTCCTCACCGGGCGGATCTCAGGGATCACGAACTCCTGGTCGGCCGACCACGCGGTCATGGGCGTGGTGCTGCTTCCGGGCGCCGCGCTCGTCGAGATGGCGCTGCACGCAGGCGATCAGGTGGGTTGCCCCACGCTGGCGGAACTGACCCTCCACGCTCCGCTCGTCCTGCCCGACGACGTCGCGGTGATGCTGCGCGTGGTGGTGGGCGGTGCCCACGAGACCGGCTCCCGCACGGTCGGCGTCCACTCCGCGACCGCGGAGGACGCGCCCTGGACCCTGCACGCCGAGGGCCTGCTGACCACTGCCGCCGCCCCCGAACCGTCCGCGGCCGGTGCGGACTGGCCGCCCGCCGATGCCGAGGAGCTGTCCACGGACGGCTTCTACCAGCGACTGCTCGACGACGGCTATGCCTACGGCAGCTCGTTCCAGGGGCTCCGGAAGGTCTGGCGGCGGGGCGATGAGCTCTACGCCGAGGTCGTCCTGCCGGAACCCGTGGACGCCGAGGCGGACCGCTACGGTCTGCACCCCGCGCTCCTCGACGCATGTCTGCACGCCCCGCTGCTGGCCGCCAGGACCGCATCCCGCACGGACGAGGGCGCGGTGCTCCCGTTCGCCTGGACCGAGGTGGCCTGCCACGCGGTGGGCGCCACCGCCCTGCGGGTGCGGATCGCACCGGCCGGGGGAGACGCCCTCGCCGTCACGGCCACCGACATGCTGGGCAACCCGGTGCTCACGGTGGGCTCACTGGTGTCCCGGCCCGTCTCGGCCGACCGGCTCCGGGAGCGGGCGGCGGGCCGTGACACGGGCTACCGCGTGGAATGGACCCCGCTGCCGAAACCCTCCGGTGCGGCCTCCCTGGGGGTGCTCGGCGGCGACGCCCCGGCGGGCCTGGAGGGCGTCAAGTCCTTCCCGGACCTGTACGCGCTCGCCACGGCCGTCGACGAAGGGGCCGGCGTCCCCGACCGGGTGGTGGTCCGCTGCGGGCCCTTCGACGGCGGCGCTCACGTGCTCACGGAGGTCCGTGCGGCCACCAGCCGGATGCTCGGTCTGCTCCAGGAGTGGCTGGCGCTGGAGCGGCTCGGCGACGCCCGCCTCGTGTTCGTGACGGCGAACGCCGTACCCGACGGTCGCGGTCCGGTCGACCTCGCAGCGGCCCCGCTGTACGGCCTGCTGCGGTCGGCGCAGGCCGAGCACCCCGGCCGGTTCGCCCTCGTGGACACCGATGGCAGCCGGGCATCGGCCGACGCGCTGGCGGCAGCGGTGGCCTCCGGCGAACCCGAGATCGCCCTGCGCGACGGTGAAGCGCGCGCACCCCGCCTGACGAGTCTCCCGGCCACACAAGGCGCCCCTTCGACCCTGGACCCCGAGGGCACGGTGCTGGTCACCGGCGGTACCGGTGGCCTTGGAGCACTGGTGGCACGGCACTTGGTGACCGAACACGGTGTGCGGCGGCTGGTGTTGCTGAGTCGCCGAGGTGCACAGGCCCCGGAAGCGGGGGAGTTGGTGGCCGAGCTGGAAGGGCTCGGTGTCGAGGTCGTGGTGGTGGCCTGTGACGTATCGGATCGGGAGTCACTGGCCACGGTGCTGGACGACGTTCCGGCGGCGCACCCGCTGACGGCTGTGGTGCACACGGCCGGCGTGCTGGACGACGGCGTGGTGGCGTCGCTGAATCCGGAACGGGTCGACGCGGTACTGCGCGCCAAGGCGGACGCGGCCTGGCACCTCCATGAACTCACCATCGACCAGCCGCTGGCCGCCTTCGTTCTTTTCTCTTCGTCGGCCGGAGTTCTCGGCGCACCCGGCCAGGGCAACTACGCCGCGGCCAACACGTTCCTCGACGCCCTCGCCGCCCATCGCCACGCAGCGGGCCTCCCGGCCGTGTCGCTGGCGTGGGGCCTGTGGGCCGCAGGCGGCATGGGGGAGCGCCTCGGCGAAGCGGAACGGCGCCGCCTGGGACGCAACGGATTCCCCCCGATGACGACGGAGCAGGGCCTCGCGCTGTTCGACTCCGCCCTGACCGCGGACGAAGCCCTGCGGGTCCTCGTCCGGCTGGACCTTCCCGCGCTACGAGCCGTCGGCACCGCGTCCGGGCGGCTCTCCTCGATGCTGCGCGGGCTGGTACCTCCGGCTCGCCGCGCCGCGGGCCACACCCCGATCGACGGGTCCCTGCACGCCCTCCTCGCCGGTCGTCCCGCCGAGGAGCGGGGCCGGCAGCTCCTCGGACTCGTGCGGACCGAGGTGGCGCGGGTGCTCGGGCACCCGTCGGCGGACTCGGTGGCGGCCGACCAGGCGTTCAAGGACCTGGGCTTCGACTCCCTGTCCGCTGTGGAGCTACGGAACCGCCTGAACGCCGTGACCGGGCTGCGGCTCCCCGCGACGCTGGCGTTCGACCACCCGACCGCCACCGCGGTCGCCGACCACCTGGACAGGCTCCTGTTCGACGGCGGTACCCGTCCGTCGCCCACCGCCTTCGCGCCGACCGCCAAGGTCGACGACGAGCCGGTGGCCATCGTGGGCATGGCGTGCCGCTTCCCGGGCGGGGTGTCCTCGCCGGAGGAGCTGTGGCGGCTGGTGGAGCGCGGCGTGGACGCGGTGTCGGACTTCCCGGCGAACCGGGGCTGGGACGTGGACGGCATCTACGACCCCGAGCCGGGCACGGCAGGGCGCAGCTATGCGCGATCCGGTGGATTCCTGCACGAGGCGGGGAACTTCGACGCCGGGTTCTTCGGCATCAGCCCGAACGAGGCGCTGGCGATGGATCCGCAACAGCGGTTGCTGCTGGAGACGTCGTGGGAGGCGTTCGAGCGGGCCGGCATCGACCCGGCCACCCTGCGCGGCAGCGCCACCGGCGTCTTCGCCGGCGTCATGTACCACGACTATCAGGACAACAACAACACCGGCTCCATCGCCTCGGGCCGGGTGGCGTACACGTTCGGTCTCGAAGGTCCGGCGGTCACCGTCGACACGGCGTGCTCGTCGTCGCTGGTGGCCCTGCACCTGGCGGCCCAGGCCCTGCGCAACGGCGAGTGCGCCCTCGCGCTCGCGGGCGGTGTGACGGTCATGGCCACCCCCGAGGTCTTCGTCGAGTTCAGCAGGCAGCGAGGGCTTTCGCCGGACGGCCGCTGCCGGTCGTTCGCCGCCACGGCGGACGGGACCGGGTTCTCCGAAGGTGCGGGCGTCCTGCTGGTGGAGCGCTTGTCGGACGCGCGCCGCCTGGGCCACCCGGTACTGGCGGTCGTGCGCGGCTCGGCGGTGAACCAGGACGGCGCCTCGAACGGTCTCACCGCGCCGAACGGCCCGTCGCAGGAAAGGGTGATCGAGCAGGCGCTTGCCGCTGCTGGTCTGTCACCTGCCGATGTGGACGCGGTGGAGGGGCACGGAACCGGGACGACCCTCGGCGACCCCATCGAGGCACAGGCCTTGCTGGCGACGTACGGTCAGGGCCGGACGCCCGACACGCCCCTCCTGCTCGGCTCCATCAAGTCGAACATCGGTCATACGCAGGCTGCGGCCGGTGCGGCGGGGATCATGAAGATGGTCCTGGCGATGCGGCACGGCAAGCTGCCACGCACGCTGCACGTGGAGGCGCCGTCGGCGCAGGTGGACTGGTCCTCAGGTGCGGTGGAACTACTCACTGAGAGCCGGGAATGGCCCACGGCTGCCGGGCGCCCGCGCCGCGCCGCGGTTTCCTCGTTCGGACTGAGCGGGACGAACGCCCATGTGATCGTGGAGGAGCCACCGCCGGCCGAGGACGTCGCGTCCGGTGGTGATGTGACGCCGGCCGCGCCCGTCACGCCCGTCGCGTGGGCGGTGTCGGGCAGGACGCCCGAGGCGGTGACGGCCTACGCCGATCAGCTCAGGTCGTACCTCGCCGCGAACGAGTCGCCGCGTCCGGTGGACGTGGCGCGGACGCTCGCCGCGCGCAGGCAGTTCGAGCACCGGGCCGTGGTCATGGGCGCCGACCGGGAGGAACTGCTCAGCGGGCTGGCCGGCTTGGGCACGGTGCCCTCGCTTGCGGGAAAGGTCGCCTACCTCTTCACGGGGCAGGGTGCGCAACGGCTCGGGATGGGTCATGAACTGGCCGNCCGTTTCCCGGCGTTCGCGTCGGCCTTCGACGAGGTGGCCGCGGTACTTGACGTGCACCTTGAGCTTCCGCTGCGCGAGGTCGTCTGGGGCGAGGACGCAGACATGGTGCAGCGGACGGGCTGGGCGCAGCCTGGTCTTTTCGCCTTCGAGGTGGCGCTGTTCCGTCTCCTGGAGTCGGCGGGTCTGAGGCCCGACTTCGTGGCCGGGCATTCCATCGGCGAGCTGGCTGCAGCACATGTGTCCGGTGTGCTGTCGCTGCCGGATGCGGCTCGACTGGTCGCGGCGCGCGCGAGCTTGATGCAGGCGCTGCCNGTGTCCGGTGTGCTGTCGCTGCCGGATGCGGCTCGACTGGTCGCGGCGCGCGCGAGCTTGATGCAGGCGCTGCCGACCGGCGGTGCGATGGCGTCCGTCCGGGCGGCAGAGACCGTTGTGCGAGCGGCTCTCGTGGACGGCGTCGAGATCGCCGCCGTCAACGGTCCCCGCACGGTGGTGATTTCGGGCGCCGAGGACGCGGTGACGGAGACGATCGAGCGTCTCCAGGACCACAAGGTCACGCGTCTGCGTGTCAGCCACGCGNAAGAGCTGCGCGATCCCGCCTACTGGGTGCGCCAGGTCCGCGAACCCGTCCGCTTCGCCGACGCCCTCACCACCCTCTCCGCACACGGCGCGACCAAGTACCTCGAACTCGGCCCCGACACCGTCCTGGCCGCCATGGCCGAGGACACCCTCCCCGCCGACACCACCCACACC
>NZ_JAJSZC010000375.1:0-4319 GCF_036815105.1 Streptomyces sp. IBSBF 3136 | reverse complement strand
CCCCTCGACCCCGCCTCACCTCACCGCGCACCCGACGCCCCCGCACCTCGCCGCGCCTCCCGCCTCGGCGACGCCCCCGCATCTCGCCGTTTCTCCCGCGGCCTCGGCGACGCCGCCGCACCTCGCGGTGACCTCCCCGGCGCCCGCCACACCGCCGCACCTGCCGCCCGCGCCCCCGGTTCCGCCGCAGGCCGGGTACGGGTTCGGGCCGCCCGTGCCGTACGGCGCGCCGGAGGTGGTGCTGGAGGACGGCGACGCCCGCGTCGTCGTGAACGCGGCTGGGGTGATCCTCGAACTCGGCGGGGTCGCGGCGGACTTCGAGTGGGCGGAGATCGCCGGCGTGCGGCGGACGCCCGCCACGCGCGGCGGCCGGCTCACGGTCACCGTCCAGTTGTGGGACGGCGGTGTGTACGACTGCGAGCTGAACGCCCGCCGTTCGGCCCGGCTCACCGAGTGGATCGCCCGGCTCGACCCCGTGCTCGGACGGTACCTCTCCCACCGGTGACGCACCGTCCGCCCGGGTCCGTCAAGCCGTTTCGCCAACAGCCGTTCACGGGTCAAGACTTGCTGCCGCATTGGCTTGGACATGCCTTGTCCTGGGCACGGACCTCCTACGGACCACCGCCGCGCGGGCGGTGCCCGACTGAGGAGGGCGTCATGGACCGACGGATCCGGGTACGTGTGAGTCGCCGGCCGGCCGCCCCGCGCGGGCAGGAGATCGACCGCAGGACGCCTTCCGGGCGCATCCTGCCGTACTGACCGTCACCGCCCGTCGCCGGACGGCGGAGCGTGGCGGGCCACCGCCGCGCGCAGTGCCGTCCGCAGCTCCTCGGGCGGCACGGGGCCCTCGGGGACGGTGCTCGCGGTGACCGCCGCGGCCACTTCGCGCAGCTTGGTGTTGGATGTCTGCGAAGCCTCCCGCAGGATGTCCCAGGCCCGCTGCGGGCCGCAGCCGTGGGCGGCCATCAGGATGCCGCGCGCCTGGTCGATCACCGGGCGGGAGTCGATCGCGTGCCGCAGCTGCTCGATCTCCTCGCCCAGCTCCCGCAGCAGTTCCGCCCGTTCGAGGGCCACCGCTGAGGCGGTGCGGTCGCGGGAGCCGGGCGCGAGCGCGGTGCCCAGCGGGTCGGTGACGTCCAGGCCGACCAGTTCCAGGACCCGGCGCGGCTGGCCCCACCAGCCCGAGACCGAGACCGGTATGCCGTGCAGGCGGCCGTGCTCGGCCAGCGCGTCGAGGAACTCCAGACCCGCCGTGTCCATGAAGGACACCCCGGACATGTCGAGCTCGATCCCCGTGATGCCCGCCGGGAGGGCGGCGAGAGCCGCCGACAGCGTGTCCGTGCAGCCACGGACCAGCTCGCCGCGCGCCTCCAGGAGGGCCCGGCCCTCCTCCGTCCGGCCGCCGACGACCAGCGCGTCCAGCCGCCCGCCGTGCGGTGCTCGTGCCGCTGAGGTCATGTCTCCCCCTCCGTCGGCCCCCGTGGCTCGCCCCCTCGCCTGCCCTGTGTGTACACGGCTACACGCAAAGGAGGGGAGAGACGGCGGATCCGGGGCATCAGGGACCTGTGCCGACTGTTGATGCGCGCGATCACCTGCGTGCCGACGTGCGAGGGGGAGACGGGGTGAACGTGCCGGAGCCGGTGCGGCCGCCGGAGGTGGCCCCGGTGCCGGGACCCGGGGCGCCGACGCCCTTGGTGCCGGGACCTTCGGTCCCGCGGCTCGACGTGGTCGCGCTGACCGGGCGGGCCGGGGTCCGGGCGGCCGGTGAGGTGAGCCTGCCGACGCGTCACATCTGGGAGGGCGTCCTGGAACGGGCCGTCCGCCACGCCGGGAGCGTGTACCACCTGGAGCTCGCCGCGCTGGCCTTCGTGGACGTCGCGGGCGCCGACGCCCTCGCGGACGCCGCCCGGCGGTTCGGCGCGCGGCGGCTGGTGCTGGACCGGCCGCCGCCCGCGCTGCCGCGCATGCTGGGCCTGCTGTGGCCGGGGCTCCCGGCGATCGAGGTGACGGCGTCATGACCGTGACCGCCGAACCCTTCGTGCACCCCGCCCTCTTCTACGCGGACGCCGGGCAGTACCTCGCCGGCACCGTGCCCTTCGTCCGCGCCGCGCTGGAGGCCGGCGGACCGGTCGCGGTCGCCGTGCCCGGCGAGAACCTGCGCCTCGTCCGGGACGCCCTGGGCGCGGACGCCGGCGCCGTACGGTTCCTCGACATGCGCGAGGCCGGTCGCAACCCCGGCCGGATCATCCCCGGCGTGCTGCGGGCCTTCGCCGACACCCAGCCGTCCGGCCGGCGCGTGCACATCGTCGGCGAGCCGGTCTGGGCGGACCGAGACCCGGCCGAGTACCCGGCGTGCGCGCAGCACGAGGCGCTGATCAACAGCGCGTTCCAGGGGCGCGAGGTGACGATCCTGTGCCCCTACGACACCGCCCGGCTCGACGAGCGGGCCCTGGCCGACGCGCACGCCACCCACCCGGTCGTGATCCCGGCCGGTTGTGACGGGCACCGGCCCAGCACCGCCTACGACCCCGAGGGAGTCGTCGCCCGCTACAACCGGCCGCTGCCCCCCGCGCCCGGCGCGGGCCCGGGCCTGCTCGCCGCCGCCTTCGACGCCGGCTCCCTCTCCGCCGTCCGGCACCTGGCCACCGAGCACGCCGCCCGGCTCGGCCTCACCGGCCTGCGGCTGGAGGACCTGACCCTGATCACCGCCGAGCTGACCACCAACAGCGTGGTGCACGGCGGCGGCAGCGGCGTGCTCACGGTGTGGGCCGAGGGCGGGCAGGTCCGGTGCGAGGTCCGCGACCGGGGGCGGCTGACCGACCCGCTGGCCGGCCGCCGCCCCGCCGTCCGCGACCAGCGCGGCGGCCGCGGCCTGCTCCTCGTCAACCTCGTGGCCGACCTGGTGCTGACGCACACCGGCGCGGACGGCACGACCGTCCGCGCGCACGTGACCCCCTGAACCGGCGCAACGGACCGGGTGGTGCCGGGGGCGGGGGCTGTGTCCGGGTTCCGCCGGTCCGGCCTACGTGCTCGGGAGCACTGGGCGGGGGCCGGGGCCGGCTGCGGGCCCCGGCTGTCCGGCCGCGCGTTCGGGAGCGACGGGCCGCGTGCCGGGGGCGGTGTCCGGGCCCCGCCGGTCCGGGCGGTGCGCTCAGGCGGCCAGCGGGTCCAGGACCAGCGGCTCGACCTGGCCCTCCAGCATGGCGCCGAGCCCCTGGACCGCGCACAGGTCCGGCTGCTCGGCGATGTGCACCGGAACGCCGGTCGCCTCGCGGAGCATCTCGTCCAGCCCCGGCAACCGGGCCGAACCGCCGACCATCACGATCCCGCGGTCCGCGAGGTCCGCCACCAGATCGGGCGGGCACTCGCGCAGCACCCTCCCGATCCCGTCCAGGACGGCCGTCAGCGGGGTCTGGATGGCGTTGCGAAAGGCGGCGGTGTCGACCCGCACGCTGCGCGGGAGCCCGGTGGCCACGTCCCGGCCGTGGATCTCCGTCGAGGCCGGCCCCTGCTCGGTGAGCCCGTTGCCGGACAGGGCGATCTGCAACGGCCGTACGGACTGGCTGGGCAGCATCAGCGCGTGCGCGTGCCGCAGGTGCTGCACGATCGCGTGGTCGACGGCCTCGCCGCCCACCGGAATCCGCTGGGCGGTCACGATGGACCCCAGGGAGAGCACGGCGACCTGGGTGGCGGCCGCACCGCACACCATGATCATGGACGCCTCGGGCCGCTCCACGGGCAGTCCGCACCCCACGGCGGCGGCGATCAGCGTGTCCACCAGCTCCACCCGCCGCGCGCCGAGCCCGACCAGCGTCTCGATCGTCGCCCGCTGGGCCAGCGGGTCGGCGTCGTGCGGGGTGCAGGCGGCGGCGCGCAGCCGCGGCCTGCGGCGCAGCGTGCGGCGCATCCTGTCGCCGAGCAGGTGCCGCAGCATGCGCTGCGCCATCTCGATGTCGACCACCGTGCCACCGGCGACGGGCCGGACCACCCTGATGTAGTCGGGCGTCCGCCCCGTCATCTGCTCGGCGAACTCGCCGACCGCGATGAGCGCGCCGTTACGGATGTTCACGGCCGCGACCGAGGGCTGGTCCACGACCAGACCGGCGCCCTTCACGTACACCCGGGTGCGGGCCGCGCCCAGGTCGACGGCGAAATGGCAGCGGCGCAGCTGCTCCAGACTGACGGTCACGGCGGATCCTCCCGAGTGCGCAGGCCTTGGGCGGCCGACCGGTTGGCGGGCCTCTTCCTCCTCTAGATCCTGCTGCCGGGTGAAGGTCGTGCGCCTTCTGGAGGGGGCCGGGCGGGGTGCCGCTGAATGG